>JASMLW010000556.1 GCA_030748485.1 Pirellulaceae bacterium | reverse complement strand
CCCGCACGCACCCCCAACCCTTGGCTCACCCGGGCACCAGCCCGGGCCCACGCCGCCTGCGGCGGAGGCCGTCGTACACGCCCTCGCCTTTTCGATCGCGTTGGCGCGGGGCCCCGCGAGTGTGGAACGCGGTGGCGCGGGGCCGCGCGAGTGTGGAACGTTGGATGCAGCAGCAACGTTTGGTTCACCCGTGCTCAAGCACGGGCCTATGCCGCCTGCGGCGGAGGAGGGCGTAAACGCCCTCGGCTTTTGGAACGCGGTGGCGCGGGGCAGCGCGAGTGTGGAACGCGTTGGCGCGGGGCGGCGCGGGAATGGAACGTTGGTTGCAGCTGGATCGTCTGGTTCACCCGTGCTCAAGCACGGGCCTATGCCGCTTGCGGCGGAGGAGGGCGTAAACGCCCTCGGCTTTTGGAACGCGGTGGCGCGGGGCAGCGCGAGTGTGGAACGCGTTGGCGCGGGGCGGCGCGGGAATGGAACGTTGGTTGCAGCCGCGACGTCTGGTTCACCCGTGCTCAAGCACGGGCCTATGCCGCCTGCGGCGGAGGAGGGCGTAAACGCCCTCGGCTTTTGGAACGCGGCGGCGCGGTGGCAAGAGGAGCAGCAGGATCCGCCTGAGCTGGATCTGGGGCGCGATTAGAAACTGATCAACAAGAGTGACCAGACGTGTCCACCGCATGAGCGATAAATGGTTTTCACACATTCGCTCTAGGCTAGGGAGGGGCAGTTTGATGGATTTTGAGTCAAAGTTGGCGAAGGCGCGTTTCGGAGATCGTGAGGCGCTGGGAGAGCTGCTGGAGCCCTACAGACGAAGGCTAAAGAGTCGCCTTCATGGTCTCTTAGGGGCGAAGATGCAAGTTCGCGCGGACTCCTCGGACATTGTGCAAGACGCACTCTTGCAGGCCACGCGTGATGTGCGGAGTTTCAATGGTGATCGTGAGGAGCAGTGGTTTGCCTGGTTGAAAGCGATCCTAAAGACGCAAACAGCAAATGTGATTCGGAAGAACTGCGCCCAAAAAAGATCAGTCTGCCAGGAGGCGCGGGGCAGCGGATCAACAGCATCACCTCGCCTCTCTCCTCTTGACCAGATCGTGCGCGATGAAGAACGAAAAACGCTCCGCTGCGCGATTGACAAGTTACCAACCGCGCAGCGCGAGGTGATCACACGCAGGATTGACGATCAACAACCGTTTCAAGAAATCGCCACCAGTATGCGGCGATCCAATGTGGCGGCACGAGTTCTGTGGGTCCGGGCTATGAAGCGGTTGCGCAGATCAGTCAGAACGGAATGAAATAACACTCGACTTTGACGAAACCCGCACCTTGATCCCGAGTACGGGATCGCTCTCGCGAGCTGACGACCCGTTGGCGAGTTTTCCCACTGGCAGCCATATATCTCAACGATCATTAGACAGAAAACTCGCGTCCCGTTGAGGTTGAATCGGGTAGATGGCTTTACACCTTGTGCAATCGAACGCACTGTTTCTCGAGGTCCCTAAAACGGGCACATCGTGGGTCCGCCGGGCGCTCCGTGAAATGGGCGTCGCCTACGACGTCGCGAAACCCACCGCCGGAGTGACCGTGCGTCACGGAACGCCTCAGCACTTTGAGCGCCACTACTCGCATCGGTTTTGTACTGTTCGCGATCCATTGGCGTGGGCGAAATCTTGGTTCCGCTTCCAGACGCAAAAGTCGTGGCCGTGCTACGAACCGGATTTGTGGCACCCGCAGCGCGCGATCGAAGACTGTCAGGCGTCGACGTTTGAAGAGTTCCTGCATCTGCTTTGCCGCCGCCACCCCGGTTATGTGAGCCGCATGATGTCGAGCTACACGGAGGGCTGTGACATTGTGATGGAGCAAGAGACACTGCGCGCCGATTTAGCCGACGCGCTGGAACGGTTTGGATACGGTCGGCGACTCGCGAGCACGCCACTGCAGAATGTCTCCGACCACACCGACACGACCTGCAGCCAACAAATGATCAATCGGTTTTGGGAAGTGGAGCGAACAAGTGCTTCGTGTTGAGATTGGCGGAGGTACTCGAGATCGAGGGGATGGTTGGGTAAACGTCGATCAAATCGACTCGGCCGACATCGTGCACGACTTGAACAGCCTCCCCTGGCCGTTTGACGACGAATCGGTCGACGAGCTCTACTCATCGCATTGCATCGAGCACGTGGAGAGTGATCGCGACTTCATCCGCGAGGTAGCTCGGATCTGTCGAGTCGGCGCTCGCGTTGAGATTCGCGCCCCCGACGCGATGTCCGAGATGGCGAATATCTATGGTCACAAGACCGTCTTTAGCATCAATGTAGTGCGCCACGCCGATCATGTATTTCCCGAGTTGTTTTGGAGCAATTGTGACCGACGGCTCAAACTGGATCGAATCGAATACGGGGCTGACGACTACTGGTTCGCGAAAGCTCGCAGCAACCGAGTCTTCGCCCACTATTCAGATGAAGATATTCTCGACTGGGTGCCGAGGACGAAGCACGAAAACCGCTTCCACTTTACTGTTGTTCCCAAAACGACCTAACCGAATACGTCGCCAGTAAGCGGCGGCGGCTCTAACTACAACCAACCCTGGTTGCGCCGCGCGACCACATTGCCCAGCCGCTGAGGCTCGCCGCGCAACTGAATCCGCGAGTTGACCGGCGTACTCTCACTGACCCCGTAGGCGGGCGTTCCGGCCAGTCACTAGTCGAGACGCTGGAGTTTCAACTGCTGCGCAGGAATGGAACGTCGAGTTGCAGCCGCGACGTCTGGTTCACCCGTGCTCGCATGGTCCTTTGCCGCCTGCGACGGAGGAGGCCGTGGAATGCGGGTCAAATCCGGTGCTTACCTCTCGATTCGTGCTCATCGTCTTGTCAAATCGTCCCGGTGAAGCGAGTGGAACGTCCGTTCTCGACGGCTTTGGAAGGCGCGTTGGAAGGCCATCGTACGGAGCCTTCCGAGGCTGTCGAATGCGAGAGAAGAAGGCGCTCAGACGTGACCCAGGAGGACGCCGAGGGGAACACGACCACGTTCCTCTAAAATGCGGTCGGTGGAACACCGTGCGAATCGATTCCCGCGACAAGGCGACATCGTTCACCTACGACGCGGCCGGCGCGGCGCAGTCAGATTGGAACGCGATTGCGCGGGGCGGCGGGAATGGAGCATCGGGTTGCAGCCGCGACGTCTGGTTCACCCGTGCTCAAGCACGGGCCTTTGCCGCCTGCGGCGGAGGAGGGCGTAAACGCCCTCGGTATTAACCGCGGTCTGAGTTGTTTCCCCGCGGCGTTCACGGCCAAGAATAGTGGGACGGCCACTCCTCCTCCGACTCCTCTTACTCTTGGCGCCACTCTTGCTCTTGGCCATCAACGCGCGCATCTTTCATGGCTCCTCGATCCTACGTGGGCAAGTTCCTGGCCAACAGGTTTGATATTTCTGGGATGTCAAGCCGTACGATGGCCTTCCGAGGCGCCTTCCGAGGCCGTCGCAGTGAGGACCGACTTGCGAGGTCCAGGCAGGCAGGACCTACTTGTGGATGCTAAAATGCCTTGAAACTGGAGGGTACTCCCATGCGCGACTCACTTGCTCGAAAACTGTTTTGCGGCGCCGTTGTGTGGTGTTGCTTTTTTGGTCCTGCACTGGCCGCAGAACCGCTCGACATCGGTTCGCGGTTGGAGCTGTTCGTCGACGACTACTTGATCGACAAGACAACTGGCGATTTGCAACGGCAGATGATTCGCCCACAGCCGCAAGACGTTGTCTTCGTGACCGACAAACCTTGGGAAGGGAACACGAGCGGCTACTACACCTATTTTCAAGACGGCGACACCTACCGGATGATCTACCGCGGTTGGCAGCACGACGCTCAGAAGAAAGCGGCTCACCGCGAAGTCACTTGCTACGCGGAGAGTCGCGACGGCATTCACTGGCGGAAACCGAACCTCGGCCTCCTCGAATGGAACGGTTCGAAAGAGAACAACATCGTCTGGCTCGGCCGCGGCACGCATAACTTCACCGCCTTTCGCGACACGAACCCCCGCGCTGCCGCCGGCTCGAAGTACAAGGCGTTGGGAAGCGGCAAAGGCGGTCTATTGCCGTTTGAGTCGGCCGACTGCAAACAGTGGAAACCGATTCAAGACAAACCGGTTATCACACACGGCGCCTTCGACTCACAGAACCTCGCCTTCTGGGACGTCGACCGCAACGAGTATCGCGCCTATTGGCGATTCTTCGGCAACGGCGTTCGCTCGATTCGCACAGCGACCTCCAAGGATTTCATCCATTGGGAGAACGAGGCGGATCTGACCTACTCGGAGGGTACGCCGACCGAACACCTCTACACCAACGCCATCCAAAAGTACTTCCGCGCGCCGCACTTGTTCGTCGGCTTTCCGACTCGCTACGAGCCGAAGAGTCAGCAGGTGGAACCGATCTTGATGACCAGTCGGAACGGCACGCACTTCCATCGCTACGCCGAGGCAGTCGTACCGCGCACCGCGCCTCGCGATCGCAACCACAATCGCAGCAACTACATGGCCTGGGGAATGTTTCAGCTGCCAGGCAAGCCTCAGGAAATCTCCGTCTACGCCACCGAGAACTACTACGAGCCGACGCCGGGACGAGTCCGCCGATTCGTTTATCGCGTCGACGGTTTCGCAGCGTTGCGAGCCGGCTCCAAAGGCGGACAAGCGACGACCAAGCCGCTCAAGTTCAAGGGCGAACGATTGCTGCTGAACTACGTAACTCGAAAGGGCGGGTCGCTTCAAGTGGAAGCCCTCAACTCGTCGGGCGACGTGATCGGCGCGTCGAAAGTTCTCCAAGGCGACGCGATCGACTCGCCCGTCACCTGGCGACAAGACCCGCAACTGAAGCAGGGCGTCGTCCGCTTGCGATTGACGCTAAAAGACGCCGATCTGTTTTCATTGCGGTTTGACTGAGACCCCGGTCTCGCCCACGCGGTCGACTCGCGAGTTTTCAGCATGCAGCAGAACAACCCGTCTCGCCAACTCATACTGTCCGTCGTCATCGGGCTGGCCTTCACGTCGTTCGCCGCCGCCGAGGCTCGCGAAGACTTCTTTGAGTCGCGCGTGCGGCCGCTGCTCGTCAAGCACTGCGGGCAATGCCACGGACCGAAGAAGCAAGAGTCCGGCCTGCGGCTCGATTCAAAAGCTGGCTGGGCGAAAGGCGGTGATTTGGGGCCGGCCGTCACGCCCGGAAAGCCGGCTGAGAGCTTGTTGATTAAGGCGGTCCAATACACGGATCCCGATTTGCAGATGCCGCCCGACGAGCAGCTGCCGGCGACCGCCATCGCCGACTTGGTCGAGTGGGTGAAGACGGGAGCCTTCGACCCTCGCACGAGCGCCGCACAGGCCGCTCGCACCGCGCGGCTCAACGTCGCGGACGCGCCGGACTTCTGGTCGCTGGGCCCAATCAAGAACCCGACGCCGCCGGTGATCGAGCCCGACTCGTGGCCCCGCACGCCGATCGACTCCTTCATCCTTGATGAGATGCAACAGCACGGGCTGTCGCCGATCGCGGATGCCGACAAGCGGACGCTCATTCGCCGCGCGACGTTTGACCTGACCGGCTTACCGCCCACACTCGCCGAGATCAGACGTTTCGTGACCGACCGCTCCGACGATGCGTTCGCCGTTCTGGTCGACCGACTGCTCGATTCGCCGAGCTACGGAGAGCGGTGGGGCCGCCATTGGTTGGATGTCGCCCGCTACGCCGACACGGCCGGCGACGGAGCCGACTACCCGGTCCGCGAAGCTCGCAAGTATCGCGACTGGGTGATCGACGCCTTCAATCGCGACCAGCCGTTCGATCAGTTTCTTCGCGAGCAAATCGCCGGCGACATTCTCGCGGCGCGGGGCCCGCCCGACGATTACGCGCGGCGCGTTACGGCGACCGGTTTTCTGGCGATCGGGAAACGCTACGGTTACAAGGCGTCGCCCGATTACCAACACCTCGACTTCGCCGACGTCATCGATTCGCTCGGTCGCTCGATCCTCGGACTGTCGCTGGGTTGTGCGAGATGCCATGAGCACAAGTACGACCCCGTCTCGATGGACGACTACTACGCGCTGTATGGAATCCTCGCGAGCACTCGGTGGGCGTTTCCGGGGGGCGAAGAGCAGAAGCGGCCGGCTCACTTCCCGCCGCTCGTTCCGCCCAACGAAGTCACGCGGTTGGAGCAAGCCAAGGCCGAGCAACTAGCGCGGGTCGACCAGGTTCTCGCCGAGTTGAAGCGCGAACGAGTCGAACTCGATCCGCGTTGGCGGGCGGGCGGAGTTGACCTGGACTTTGAAATTCAGAAGACAGGCGGGCGACCGGCCGATCCGTGGGTCTGCGCCGGACCGATCGAGGTGATCGCCGAGGCCCAGAGCCCGTTTTCGCATCTTCACCCGCGCGGCTCCCGCGGCGTGCGAATCGACAGCGGCAAACAGACCGACGGGTTGCGTTACGTTTTTCCGAACGGTCTGCGGTCGACGCCAGGCCGCAAGATGCATTTCGCGGTCGACTTTCGTTCGCATGCGGCAGCGGCTGAACCAGGCGCGTTCCGTTTCTACCTTGGCCGCGGCGTGGTTCAATCGTTGGCTGTCGAGTGCAGCGCGACGGCGAGGGAGTTCGCGATCCGCAACGGCGCCAAGTGGGAGGTGATTCGCAAGATCGAGCCGGGCGTCTGGTACACGATGCAGATCGCGATCGACCCGTCGAAGAAGACGTATTCCGGAGTCGTCGGCTCTCCCGGTGACCTGACCGCTTTTGAAAACAAGGCGACCGGCCCGAGTTGGGATGGCGTTGTCGACTGCTTTATCTGCGACGCCTTCGGCCATGTGAGCGGCGCCGCGTGTTCACGCGACCTCGACAATCTCGGCTTGCAAGAGGAACCGTTGCCGGCGCTCGGCTCCGAGCCGGTCGCGCCGCGGCCCGACGCACCGAACGCGGAGGAGCGTCTGGCGCAAGTTGAAGTCGAACTCGAGGCGGAACAGGCGCGTCGAAAGTCGCTGGCCGGAACGCCCGCCTACGAAGTCGCCTACGGGGTCAGTGAGAGCACGCCGGTCAACTCGCGGATTCAGGTGCGCGGCGAGCCTCAGCAGCTGGGCGATGAAGTCGCGCGGCGCAATCTCGAAGTCTTCGGCGGCGACGCGTTGCCGAAGGAATCGTCAACGAGCGGCCGGCTCGAACTGGCCAACTGGCTGACGCGTCCCTCCAATCCGCTCACCGACCGCGTATTCGTGAATCGAGTCTGGCAGTGGCATTTCGGCAGAGGACTCGTCAACACGCCGAGTAGCTTTGGCTCGCGCGGCGAACCGCCGACTCACCCAGAACTACTGGACTGGTTGGCGAGTCAATTCCGAGCCGCCGATTATTCGGTCAAGTCGTTGCACCGCGCGATCATGCTCTCCCGCACTTACCAGTTGGCCAGCGACGATCACGCCGGCAATTTGCGCATCGACCCCGAGAATCGTCGGCTCTGGAGATACTCGCGGCGGCCGCTGGACGCCGAATCGATCCGCGACGCGATGCTGGCCGTCTCCGGCAATCTCGACCGCTCCGCGCCGCCGCCGCACCCGTTTCCGCCGGTCGATACTTGGGGATTCACGATTCACCGTCCCTTTCACGCGGTCTACGACTCCAATCATCGGAGCGTCTACCTGATGGTGCAGCGCAACCGGCGGCACCCGTATCTGGCGTTGTTTGACGGAGCCGATCCCAACCAGAGCGTCGCGTCACGGCAACCGACGACAACACCGACCCAGGCGCTCTTCCTGATGAACTCGCCGTTCGTCCACGAGCAGGCGAACGGATTCGCTCGTCGGATGACTGCCGCTCCAGGCGATCGCGAAGAGAAGATCCGGTTCGCTTTTGAAACGGCGCACGGGCGAGCGCCTCCGGCGGCGGACTTGGAAGCGGCCGTTCGGTTTTTCGCCGGCTATCGAGAACGCCTGGGGACGACGACGGACGCTGCGGCTCGTGAGAACGCGGCGTGGGCCGCGTTGGCGCGGGTGTTGTTGACCAGCAACGCTTTTCTCTATGTGGACTGAACCAATGCGGACTGAAACAATGCGGACTGAGCCAGATGTCAACTGATCGAACGATTGCGATCTCACCAGAAAACGCCAGCGCGTCGACTCCCGTCTCGCGGCGAGAATTCCTGCACCGCACTGCGGGTGGTTTCGGCGGGGTGGCGCTGGCTGGTCTGTTGAACGAGTTGTCGGCGGCTCCAACCGATCCGCTCGCCGCTCGGCCCGGCCACTACGCCGCAACAGCTGACCGCATCATCTTCCTCTACTCAACTGGCGGAGTTTCCCATGTCGATACGTTCAATCACCTCCCGCGGCTGACGGCCGATCACGGCAAGGCGGTGACTGCTTCGCGTTGGTTGAACAAGTCGGGCGAGTTCAAACGCTACTTGATCAAACCGCGGTGGAAGTTCAATCGCTATGGCCGCGGCGGTTTGTGGGTCAGCGATCTGTTTCCTCAGCTGGGATCGGTGATCGATGAGGTGTGCGTGTTCAATGCGATGCACTGTGAGAGCGACGGGCACGACAAGGCGACGCTGGCCGCCCACACGGGATCCGCTCAGTTCGCGCGGCCGAGCGCCGGTTCTTGGGTCAGTTACGGTTTGGGGTCGGTCAACCGGAACTTGCCTTCGTTCATGGTGCTCGCGCCGGCGGCTCCTTACGCGGGCGCTCAGACTTGGGCGAGCGATTTTCTGCCCGCCTGCCACCAGGGCACGCACGTTGTTCCCGGCACGGAGCCGTTGCCGAACCTGCATCCGCGAGTCGCCGACGTCAGTCTGCAGCGAATGGAGCTCGACTTGCTCAAGCAGCTCAATCGCACGCATCTTTCCAAGCGAGCGGCGGACTTCGCCTTGGACGCTCGCATCCGTTCATTCGAGACCGCCTTTGGCATGCAACGCGAAGCGCCGGAAGCATTCGATCTCTCGCAAGAAACGGCGGAGACTTTGAAACTGTATGGGCTGAAGCGCGGCGCAACGAGCGGTTTTGGTTGGCAATGCCTGGTCGCTCGCCGGCTTGCCGAACGGGGTGTCCGGTTTCTCGAACTGATCGACGTGGGTTCCAGCGGCAACTGGGATTCACACGGCAACATGGCGGATCACGAGCGATTGGCGCGCGCCATCGATCAACCGATCGCGGGTCTGCTGACGGATCTCAAACGCCGCGGCATGCTCGAGCGAACGCTGGTCGTATGGACGACCGAGTTCGGCCGCACGCCGTTCAACAAGAGCGCCGACCATCCGGGCCGCGAGCATCACAACCTCTGTTTCTCGTCCTGGATGGCGGGCGGCGGCGTAAAGGGCGGAATCGTCCACGGGGCGTCGGACGAGCACGGGATTCTGACCGCGTCCGACGCCGTGCACACCCATGATCTGCACGCGACGATGTTGCACTTGTTGGGTCTGGATCACGAGCGACTGACGTATCGCCACGCCGGCCGAGACTATCGTCTTACCGACGTGGCGGGAAGCGTCGTCCACGACGCCCTTGAGAAGGGAATGAGAAGGGAATGACTAAGGGAATGACTAAGGGAATGACTAAGGTCTAGTGACTAATGACTAGAGGCTGTTTCAAAACCTTGTACGATGGCCTTCCAAGGCCGTCGAATTTGGAAATCCTCGGGAAACGACGGCCTTGGAAGGCGCCTTGGAAGGCCATCGTACGGCAAGACGTCGGTTTTGAAATGCGCTCTAAGGAAGGTGGGGAGTTCGTCGAATTGTCGCCATTCAAAAGAGGATCTTGTGATGAGTCCAAAGTGCGACTGGTGCCATCGAAAATCACAAGACTTGGAAACCAAGCAGCTCACGTTCAAGTCTGGTGACGAGGAGGTTCGGGTCTGTGGTCCCGACTGCGAGACTCAACTTGTCGACTTCTACGCGTACGCGGAATCTCACGTCGTGCATTTCCTCGCAGGACTGCTGCTCGTCCCGGCGATCGGTGGCGCGATCGCCGTGTGGCGCGAGAGTGTCGACAACGGCGGGCTCGGCTACCTGATCATGGGGGCCGGAATGGGAATCGCCATCATCAAGTATCCATTCACGACTCCGCAGACTGCGCAATTGATGGGAATGAAGAACGCCATTCGGCTGGCCCGCATCATTGGAACGCTGCTCGTGCTAACCGGGATCGTTCTGTTCACGGTTTGCAACTGGTTCGTCGCGTAGGCCGAGCTCCGGCAAACGCCGTCGGGTCGGGGAATGAATAAGGTCTAGTGACGCGATGGCGCGGGGCGA
>JASMLW010000555.1 GCA_030748485.1 Pirellulaceae bacterium | reverse complement strand
GTTTGTTTCCGTCATGATTGCATCCAGAAGATTGCGTCAAAGATTGGTTCAGGGTCGCGGCTAGTCGACGTACAAAAACTCATTCGATCCCAGCAGTGTCTGACAGAGATTGGTCATCGCTTGCAGGGCGGGTGTCTCGTTGCCTTTGAGCAGCGCTAATTGCTCGCGCAGGAATTGCGCCGCCAACTCGACTTCCTCGCGGGACGGCTGCCTGCCGTAGGCCAACTGCCACGCGTAAACAATCTGGTCTGTGAGCGGCGACTTCACGCCGGCTTTGTCGTCGCCCGGTCCGTGGAAATCCTTCTGAGAATTCCACGACTTGACGACCTTCTGCTGATCGTCCAACAGCTCGATCGTGAACTGATTGTTGAAGGAGTCCGACGTGTGGTTCTCTCGTTCGTCGACGATCGAGTCGATGCGATCGCCCGGCCGCACCTCGAACGTCACTGTGTAATTCGGCCTGCTATGCTTGGCTTCCCAGACACCTTGCGGCCCGAGGCGGCTGCTGTGAATCGTCAGTCGCACACCGTCGCCGTTTTCGGAGCCATGGCCGAACGAGCCCTTGATCGTGACGACGCCGGCCACCGGCGAAGTCCAGCGGCGGATCGGACGGTTGTCCTTGGTGTTAGGGTGTCCCCCGGTTGCGTTGAGAAAGGAGAAGCCGATTTTCGCGTCGGGGACCTTCTCGCCACCTTTGTACGTGCCCCCGCCGAAGAATGGATACGCGGTGAAGTCGACGGCCGCCACGGCTCCTTCCTGCGCGTCCGCCAGCGAGCCGTAGCCGTAGCTCCACGGCTCTTGCACACTCTCGCCGCCGCGCTCAATCTGCAAACCAGCGACAAGTTTCGCTGGGGCTCTACCCGCAGCTTCGTCGTTGACTCGCGCGGCGAACGCCTTGGCGAACTTCAAGACAAAGCCGCTGTTCATCAACATCAGCGACTGCGTCGCCACGGTCGACGATTGACGCGACGTGCAGTTGACCTCCATGACAGGTGCGTCGAACGACTTGAGCAGAGCGATCGGTTGAGTTCGCCGCACTTGGAGGTAGATACTGCGGCGCTGTTGATCTCCCGCCACGATAATCTGCCCCGTGTCGTCGGCCTGGACGCCGACTGCGGCTCCGAACTGGTCGAGCTGCAACCGGCCGCTGACGGCGAGCATCGAGTCGCGAATCACCTCGGCTTCGAGCCGCCGCACGGGGAAATGCCAATACAGATTGTTGGCTCGATCGAGCTCGTCGAACTTCTCACTTCGCACCGACTGTTGCCGGTAAACGGTGGACGTCATGACCAGGCGGTGCAGGTGCTTGAGGCTCCAGCCCTTCGCCATGAACTCGTCAGCCAACCAGTCCAACAACTCGGGATGACTCGGCAGCGCGCCGAGCTTGCCGAATTCGCCGGGGGTCGAGACGAACGTCTTGCCGAAGTGATTTAACCAGAAGCGGTTGACCAACACGCGCGCGACGAGCGGATGGCGGCCGCTGGTCAGCCAGTTGGCGTAGGCCAGACGGCGTCCCGTGGTCGGGCGACTGGGGTCGTTGCCAGCGATCGCCACGGGGCTTTCGGGCGGAGCCGCGACGGTCAGGCCGCCGGGCTGTACGTCGTGTTGAGGTTGATTTGCGTCTCCACGGTAAAAGAACTTGGTGACGGAGACGCCGTCCTTCGCGTCCGGTTCGGTCAGCGCGCGAATGAACTCCTCCTTCGGCTTCTTGGCGCGAATTCCGCCGATCTGCTTATCGAACTCTTTCAGTTTGTCGGCGTTGCCCTTGTTGTATTGGTAGAGCACGCCGGGGCTCAACGAAGCGATGTTGGGATGTTTCTTCAGCAGCGCCTTCTGTTCATCGGTGCGCTTGCCGCCGGGCGTCTTGTAGGCGTCTTCGAGCGGTTTGCGCAGCGGCTCCTCTTTCTTGGCGAGTTCGGCTTGCAGAGCGGCCTCCATATACTCGGCCTGCTGTTTCGACTTCTCCGCCGTCTTGGCCGCCGCCTCTTGCTCAACCGCGTTGGCGTTGGCGATGTCTTCGTCCGTGTAAAGAGAGACCCGGCGAGTCGCCGGATTGCGCCACTTCTTGTAATCCAGCGCCGGTTCGAGCACTGCTCGCAATCGATAGTAGTCCTCTTGAGAGATCGGATCGTACCGATGATCGTGGCATTGAGCGCAGCCGTACGACATGCCTAACAGCGAAGTGCTGACGATCTTGATCGTATCCTCCATGACTCGATTGCGCGAGGTTTGATTGTCGGCCGACCCCGTGCCGTCGACGGCCATTCGCAGAAAACCGGTGGCCAGCAGTTTGTCGATCTGGCGGCGATTCATGTTTTTGAACGGCGGCTCGACCAACTCGTCACCCGCCAACTGCCAACGGATGAACTGATCGAAAGGCATGTCGTCGTTGAACGCCCGGATCACCCAGTCGCGATACTTGTAGGCCCAAGTCCGCACGTCGTCGCGATTCGAATAGCCTTCCGAGTCGGCGTATCCGGCGACGTCCAGCCAATGCCGTCCCCAACGCTCGCCGTAGTGAGGCGATTCGAGCAAACCTTCGATCGCGCGTTCCCAGGCGTCCTCGCTCTGGTCGTCGACGAATTGTTTGACTTGAGCGATCGTCGGCGGCAAGCCGATCAAGTCGAGGTACGCGCGGCGAATCAGGGTGGCTTTGTCGGCGTCGGCGGAAAAGGACAACCCGGCCGGCTCCATCCTGGCCGTCAGGAAGGCGTCGATCGGCGTCCGCACGCGCGATGCGTCGCGGACCGACGGTACCGCCGGTCGACGGATCGGCTGGAACACCCAGTACGCTCGATCTTCAGGAGTTACTCCGAGACCCGGTCCGATCGCCGCCGGCTCGGGACGCGCCGTCTTCGCGCCCTGCTTGATCCACTCGACCAGCTTCGCCGTTTGATCTTCGGGGACGCGGTGATCGCCCGGCGGCATCTCGCCGCTGCGCACTCGATCGACCAGCAAGCTGTCCTCGGGTTTGCCGGGTACGACCGCCGCTCCCGATTCTCCGCCGCGAATGGCGAACCGCACCAGACGCAGGTCGAGTTTGCCTTTCAGCTCCTTCGTCGCGCCGTGGCAATCAAGACAGTGCTGCCGCAGAATCGGCCGGACGTCTCGCTCGAAAGTGAGCGAGTCTGCCGCAGCCGACACGTTGGCGAACAGCAATCCAAACGCCAACGTCAAGGGGACGCGAGTTTGCATGTTTGAGCTCAAGAGTGAGTTGGGTCCCGCTGGAAGGCGTTGAGCAGGATCGCAGGAGGGTGGTGTTGAAGGTCGCCGCATCGGCAAAACCAACTCTGATAGGATACCAGAAAGCCATTTCGGTGACACTTTTTGATCTCGACTCGACCGTACAACAGCGCCTCCGCATGCCCGCCGACAACCGTCCACCTCTCCCCGACATCCAAGCTGCGGCTGACGTGGTGCGCCAAGTCGTCGCCTGGACGCCGCTTAAGCCGCTTCACTCGGCGAGTGGTAATGACCGTATCCTGCTTAAGGTTGAGACGTTTCAGCCCGTTTCATCCTTCAAGCTTCGCGGCGTCTATCACGCGGTCGCCTCGTTGAGCGACGAGGAGCGCGCCCGAGGGATCAGCACGGTGAGCGCCGGCAACACGGCCCAAGCGCTTGCTTGGTGCGGTCAGCACTTTGGCGTGCCGGCGCGCAGCGTCATGCCCGACACGGCTCCGGCCACAAAGATTGAAGCCGTGCGGCAGTACGGCGGGGAACCTGTGCTGGTCCCAATGGACGAAGTGTTCGCCTACATGAAAGGACACCTCTGGGAAAACGAGCCGTACTCTTTTATTCACCCGTGGACGGATCGAACCGTGATGACGGGGCACGCCAGTATCGGCCTGGAGATCGTCGAAGATTGCCCGGACGTGGAATCGGTGTTTGTGCCGGTCGGCGGCGGCGGATTGCTGGCCGGCGTCGGTTCGGCGCTCAAGGCGCTCAAACCCGACGTGCGGATCTATGCGGTTGAGCCCGACGGCTGCGCCGCGTTTGCCGCGAGTTTGCGACAGGGATCTCCCGCCGCGGTAGAGTGTGAGACGATCTGCGACGGCGTCGCTGTACCGTACATGACCGAGGAGATGTTTCCGCTGCTCCGCGACTTAACCGACCGCGTCGCCCTCGTGCCCGACGCCGACACCAAACAGATGGTCAAGCGCTTGGCGGTGGGCGACAAGCTGGTCGCCGAACCATCCGGAGCACTCGCGGCGGCCGCGGCGCTGCAAGTTCCCGCCGCCGAACGCGGCCTCACCGTCTGCCTGCTAACCGGCGGCAGCATCGACGCCAAAAAACTCACCGCCATACTCGAGCAGTAGGTCCTAGTAGGTCCTGCCTGCCGGGCAGGACATCGCGACGAAGTCGCGACAATGGACGATCCACTTGCTTCGGCATTGCGCTTTGGCCGCCGCGCTGAGCACGAATCCGGCGGCTTCTTTTGGGTTAACCCGCATTCGACGGCCTTGGAAGGCCATCGTACATGGAAGTCGCGTTGCATCGTTGCATCTCGGAGCGAGAATCGCTCTTGACTCGACTTTGGAGCCCTCCTAATATCCGCCGCCCGTCGCGGTCAGGAATTC
>JASMLW010000554.1 GCA_030748485.1 Pirellulaceae bacterium | reverse complement strand
CTACTTGAATATTCCAGTCGACGGTCCCTTCAAGCCGGAACATTATCGCTACTGATCAACGTCGATCGGCGCCGATCGGTATCGCGTTGGTGCTAGCACTTTCCATCGCGGCGTTGAAACGCCGCCGCTACCGGGCCAAGCGGGCCCCTTGGACCGGTGTTTTCTTCTCTCACGACGCCAAGTTAGTCGCCATACGACTCAGGAGAATCGTCGATGCCGGTCATCGAAGCGTTCCGCGGAATCCGTTACGACCTGGGGCATGTCGGCTCGCTGTCCGATGTCACGGCGCCGCCGTACGACGTCATCGGCCCCGAAATGCAGGACGAGCTCTACAAGCGACACCCGGCCAATGCGATCCGCTTGATTCTCAACAGAGATGAGCCGGGGGACGACGAGGAGCACAATCGGTATTCGCGGGCGGCCAGATTCCTTCGCAACTGGCAGCGTGAAGGCGTGCTTCGGGCCGACGGCGATCCGGCGATCTATGTCTACCATCAGGAGTTCGCATACGGCGGACAGCAGTTCACTCGGCGAGGGTTCATGTCACGAGTCCGCCTGCAGCGGTTCGGAGAAGGAAATATTTACCCCCATGAGGAGACGCATTCGGCGGCGAAAGAGGACCGGCTCAAGTTGACCAAAGCCTGCCGAGCGAATCTGAGTCAGATCTTTGGGCTCTACCCCGATCCCGACAACGCCGCTCAGGAGATATTGGAAGGAGCCATTCAGGGCGTCATTCCAACCGAATCGACAGACCACCTGGGCGTTGTCCACCGCATCTGGCCGGTTTCCGATGTGAAGCGGATTGCCGAACTGGGCGCGATCGTCGGTCCCAAGCCGATGTTTGTCGCCGATGGCCACCACCGATACGAGACAGCTTGTAACTACCGCGACTATCTGGACGAGCAAGGAAAGCTGACCGACACGTCCTCAGCGAATTCGGTGCTCACTATGTGTGTCAGCATGAACGACCCCGGCATGATCGTGCTGCCGACGCACCGCCTGTTCCGCGGCCTGCCGCCGATCGCTTCTGATGAGTTGGCCAACCGGCTCAACCAGCACTTTGACACGCGCGTCGCCGGTGAGGGGGTCGACTTGGCCGACACGTTGTGGGAGACAATCGAGCTGGAGGGCGACCAGGGGCAAATGGCCTGCTTCTGCTCACAAGATCAACGCTGGGTGAATGTGCGGCTGAACCAGCAAGGGGCCGCCAAGATGGCCGAACTCGCCTCGGACCGAAGTGACGATTGGCGCGGATTGGGTGTGAGCATTCTCCAACGGCTCATCCTGGAGGACCTCTTGGGAGCCACCGATCTGCCGAAACCGAAGTACGTCCACTTGGTTGAAGAGCTAGTTGACGCGATTCAGCGCGACGCGGCGGCCCCCGAGTTTTCGCTGGCGGTACTCGTCATGCCCGCCACCCTCGACCACGTCCGCGCCATCAGCGAACACGGTGAACGAATGCCCGCCAAGAGCACCTACTTCTACCCCAAGTTGCTCAGCGGGCTGGTGATCAACTCGCTCGAATAGTCGTTTGGATGAAGGCGGGTGGTTCGCTCTGTCGACTCGGACCGACGCACCAATTGGCGGACTTTTTGCACGATCCCCAGTTTCTCCATTTCTCTTTTCCGGCAAGTTCCACGTGGAACGCAAGGATTGCCCAGCTAGTTCCACGTGGAACGGCCCCGATAAGCTCCGCCGGGAGGGCGAAAACTGGCATTCCGAGATTCTCGGCGCCGAGATTAGAATCGCCGGAACGCGCCGGGTCGACAGGCGTCGACACGGAGCCTGGGAACGCCAAGGATCGGCGGAGGAAGACCATTGGGCCGCACTTTGTGCATCGCCAATCAGAAGGGCGGCGTCGGCAAAACAACGACGGCGATCAATCTCGCTGTCGGGCTGGCCAAGTCCGGCAGTGAGACGTTGTTGATCGACCTCGATCCCCAATGCAACGCCACCAGCGGGCTGGGTTCATCACCCACCCCCCGGCACGCACTCGTCGCCGACAAACCGCTCTCCGAATCCGTCGTCGAAACATCGACCCCCAAACTGCACCTGTTGCCCGGCAGCCGGAGTTTCCAAGATGTCGAAGTGCTAGCACAGGGTGATATCGAGCAGACGGATCGGCTCCGCAATCATTTGCAGTCGAGTCTGGCGGGGTACGACTTCACTTTGATCGACTGCCCGCCGTCGCTGGGTCCGCTGACTCAAACGGCGCTCGGCTGTTCCAACGAGGTCGTGATGCCGATTCAGTGCGAGTACTTTGCGATGGAGGGGCTCACTCAGATGATCCACGTCATTCGCAAGGTGATGCAGGAGGGGGAGGGGGCGCTCGAGTTCGGCGGCATCTTGTTGACGATGTACGACGAAACGCTCGAGCTGACTCGCGAAGTCGACGAGGAGGTTCGCGAGTTCTTTGGAGAGATTGTATTCAACACGGTGATCCCGCGGGACGTCTCGGTGTCCGAGGCTCCTAGTCACGCGCAGTCGGTCATCGACTACGCGCCGAGGACTCGCGGCGCGCGCGCCTACATTGAACTATGCATGGAGGTTCTGGAGCATGAGTAAAGAGAAACGGCTGGGCAAAGGATTGGCCGCATTGTTGGGAGCAACCGAGGATTCAGCCAAAGCCGAACCGGAGGCGGCCCCTGAAGTGTTGCAGTTTCCACACGGCGAAACGTCACAAGGTTCGACACCTCCGGCGGCGGCGGTCACCGGCTCCAACCAATCGGACGGTCCACCCAGTTCGCCCACATCGACATCATCACCCGCGTCGGCGAACGAGCCCCCCGACAACGATTTCTTGCACTTGAGCGTGCACGACATCGACGACAATCCATTCCAACCTCGCCGCGACTTTAGCGAGACGGAGATCGCGTCGTTAT
>JASMLW010000553.1 GCA_030748485.1 Pirellulaceae bacterium | reverse complement strand
TCTACCTGGTCGGGTGCGTTCTGGTGGATCAATGGAACACTCTGCACAATGGTTGGGCGGTCCCCTGCGCGACCGATATTGCCTTTAGTTATCTCGTCGCCAGAATCATCTTCGGCACGGGCAGTCCTGCGATCGCATTCTTGTTGTTGTTGGCGATCGCCGACGACGCGGCCGGACTTGTGATTCTCGCGGTGTTCTTCCCGAGCAAAGCCATTGTCATCCAGTGGCTGGGCTTGACCGTCGCCGCGATCGCACTCGGTTACGGTATGCGGAAGATGCGGCTGCAGAGTTTCTGGTGGTATTTGTTAGGTCCCGGCGTCTTATCGTGGACATCGTTCTATCTGGCCGGGATTCACCCGGCTCTCGGTCTGGTCCCGATCATCCCGACGATGCCTCACGCTCACACCGACCTCGGCATTTTCGCGCAGAAGGAGCGCGGCCGCGAAGATACGTTGAACGAGTTTGAACACTGGTGGAAGAATCCGGTCGAACTGGTGTTGGGCCTGTTCGGACTGGTGAATGCGGGCGTCGTACTGAACAATTTCGCGGCGGGCACTTGGCTGGTGCTGGCTGGACTGATTATCGGCAAGACGTTCGGCATCTTGTTTTTCACCTGGGTTGCCGTTCGCTGGATGAAGATGGAGATGCCCTCAGGCATGACTTACCGCCACGTTGCCACGCTCGGCATGGTCGCCGCCATTGGCTTCACGGTCGCTCTGTTCGTATCGGTCGCCGCCTTCAAGACGGCTCCCACTGCGATTCTGGACTCGGTCAAGATGGGTGCGTTGCTCAGCTTTGCAGCGGCCCCGCTGGCCTATCTGCTCGCCAAGATACTCAACGTCAAACCGGTGTCGGCCGAAGAGGCAGGCGGCATCGAGTATGCGACGAGCACCTCGCCCGATGGCGAGTCCGGCGATCAGTCGCTGGACGGTCCCGAGGTGGCGTTGAGCGAAAGCGTGGGCGGGTAGAGGCCTGCCAAATGACCGATCCGACCGATCTAATGATCATCCGTCCGATCCGACTGATCCGACCGATCTAACGATCATCCGTCCGATCAGATGATCATCGGACCGTTCGCTTTACATTTGGTTTCTGTGACCTATTTAACCTAGGTAGCTCTACCTTCGCGCTGGGTTAGGAGTGAGGTCCGGATGGGTTCATTGATTATCGACGTATTGCTGGTCGGGTTGGCGGCCGCGATCGGTGGCGGCGCCGCCTGGTTTTTACGTGGAGGCGATCCGCCCGAACCGGAGATCGATCCGGAATTGGAAGAGGAACTCGCTCTCACCCAACAGGACCTGAAGCGGGCGCAGTCGAAGCTGGAAGAAGCTCGTCAGAACGCCACATCGTCGCAGGGCGAGCACGACGAACTGAAAGACGAATTGGCGAAGGCTCAGCAAGCCGCTGCGACGGCCCGCGATGAGACGGCGGATGTGAACTCGGCGCTCGAGGGCAAGACAGGTGAGTGCGACTACCTGCGCGACGAGATCGAGAAGATGCGGCTGGAGGCGGAGAGTTACAAGTCGGCCATTACCGAGTTGCATTCGGTCGCCGCCCAGATGGCTGAAGACGTCGGTGAACACAGTCGCAGCGTGGCGCAGATCAGCAATGACTTGGATGGTGAATCCAACGCGGACGTGGTCGTCGAAGTCGTCAAAAAACTAGTCTCGGCGAATGGAAAAATGGCCGAGCAGCTGGAGTCAGCCGAGCAAGAGCTCGAGAAGCAGAAAGAGGAGATCGCTTCGCACGTGCACGAAGCTCGCACGGACGCCCTGACGGGACTGAACAATCGCCGCGCGTTCGACGACGAAATGGAAAAATGTGAGAAGGCGTTTGTCGAGCACGGGCGTCCGTCGTGTGTGATGGTGATCGACGTCGATCATTTCAAGAAGTTCAACGACACGTACGGCCACCAAGCGGGTGACGAAGTGCTCAAAGGCGTCGCTCGAGTGCTCAACGAAAATCTGCCCGAGAACGAAATTGTCTGCCGGTACGGCGGCGAAGAGTTCTGCATTATCTTCCCGGGGTCGGACATCGAAGCGGCGATTCCCGCCGCCGAACGCTCTCGAGCAGCGATCGGCTCAGCCGTGTTCTCGCACGAGGGCACTGAGCTGCGGGTCACGGCAAGCGGCGGTCTGGCCGAGTTCCGCAAAGGTGAGCCGTACGAACCGCTGGTGAAGCGGGCTGACGATTCGCTCTACGTTTGCAAAGAGGCGGGTCGCGACTGCGGACATTGGCACGATGGCGAGCAGAGCATTCCGATGACCGAACGGTTGCTCAATCCGCCGGCTGCGGAGATTCCAGCTGACGATTCGGCGGCAGCCAAGGAACAGGATGAGGTCGCCGAAACGGTTGTGGAATCGGTGGACGAGCCCCCGCAGCAAGCCACCAAAGACAAACTCACCGGACTCTCCACGAAAGCTGCGTTTGACGAAGACCTGGACCGCCGGCTGGCCGAGTGGCGCCGCGGCGGCCCGGCCATCTCGGTCGTCCTCGCCAAGGTCGATGGCTTCGGGGACCTGGAAACGGACCAAGGCGCGGCCGCCGGCGACACGGTGATTCGAGCCTGTGCGCAGTTTCTTCGAGCGACGATGCGCGACATGGATCATGTCGCCCGCTACGATCGCGATGAGTTCTCGATGCTGTTGCCGACTGCCAATCTGGAGGACGCCGACGTGGTCGCCGAGCGGACTCGACAGGCCATCGAACTCTGCCGTCTACCGGGCGAAGGGGCTCCGCTGCAGTTCACCGTCAGCGTGGGCTCAGTCGAAGCGATCAAGGGCGACGACACGGGCGAACTGATGGGGCGCGTCCGCCAATGCGTTGCAGCCGGTCATGAGGAGGGCGGGAATTGCTGCAAGTCGCAGACCGACCTGGGAATTGAGCCGGCGTTGGACGAAGCAGACGCTGAGGGTTGAGCCGCCCGCAGAGCTCAATCAGTTATCCAGGTCGGAGATGAACGGCGCTGTCAGAGCGTCGCCGATGACCGAGTCGTTCGGATCGAGTCCGGCGGACACGAGTCCCTGCCTGTTGAGGAAGATGTCGTCGCCGTACGAGTCGATCTGGCAGCCGACGACAAACTGAACTCGCAAGTCTTCGAACAGGATGTTCTGTCCACGGCCGCCGTGGTTCTCGCTCGCGCGGCCCAATTTCCAACTCGGCGCATCCGCCATCAAAGCATAGTGAGCTCGCCGCTTGTTGACCGCCGCTTTGTGGACGCCGTTCTCGACGTAGCCAATTGTGAAGCCGTAGCTGCCGCCCGAGTACTTTTGCAACTTGACCAGTTTGCTGTCGGAGGCGGCGTCGATCTCCTCGATCGAAGGAAATCGCCATTGCTCGTCTTCAGCCAGCTTGGATGACGGACAGACCAACATCCGCGAATCGGGCAAGTAGCCATTGTCGTCCAGCTCTTGAGCGAACCACCCGGCGAACGAGCGATTGCCTTCAGCCGGAATGTACGGCAACCGGCCATCGGGCCGTTGATCACTGTACTCGGCCAACGACAGTCCTAAACTGCGCAAGTTGTCTTCACATTGGATGCGTTGACTCGTCACCCAGCTGCCATAAAGGGCGGGGAAGAACAGCATGGCCGTGACCATGCAAACGCCCAGGCCGCAAACCGACTCAAGCAGAGTCCAGCGGTGTGTGCGACTCGAAAACTCGGTGACCGGGGAGAGTCTTTCTCCGCGCACCGCCCCGGAGCGCGGCCGCACTTTCACTTCCGTGCGTTCGGTCTCCTCGGGCGCCGTCAGCAACTGCGGATTGCAAAGCGCTTCATCCACGAATGCGCAGGTGCGATCGGCGAGTCCGACTGGCGGCTCGACGGCGCGCGGGAGCATCCCGAGTGGTTCGACCCGCTTTTGCAGGTTGGACAACTCGCGCTGCAGTTGAGTGTTGTCTAGTAACTGATCCTCGACCTCTTGCCGCTCGTCGTCTTCCAGGGCGTCGAGCAGATAGCCGAGCAGGTTGTCGCGAACTGGGTCTGTCACGGGTTACCTACGTGAGTGCCTTGCCAGCACTCATTCAGTTTGTGGATGGCGGCGTGCAGACGGCTCTTCACCGTGCCAACAGGAATGGCGAGCACTTCCGCCGCTTCTCGGTACTTCAACCCTTGGTAGTACACCAGTTGGACGACATCGCGCATCTGGTCCGACAGGCCATCCAACGCCTGCTGAACCCACTCGCCGTCTTCCAGGTGACTGACGCGGAGAGTCGGATCGGGCTCGTCGCTGACGAGCAAGTCGACCAGACGTCCAGCGTCATCGTCGTCATCGCCGCCCATGCGATCGAGACTCACCATGCGGTGCCGTTTGTTGCGGCGCTGAGCATCGATGGCCTGGTTCGTGGCGATGGCGTACAGCCAGGGTCGAACACGACGACCTTCTTCAAACTGGTCGCACTTCAGATGCACCTGAAGAAAGGCGCCTTGAAATGCATCTTCCGCCATCTCGGCGTCCGCCAAGTACCGGCAGAGGTAACTGTAGAGCTCTCGCTCATAGCGGCGCACCAACAGAGAAAACAGGGCGCGGTCGCCCGTTTCTCGGTAACGCAGCAACAGTTGCTCGTCGGTCAAGGGTCTCGTCCGATGGCTGGGAGTTCGCGAACTGCGAGGGGAGAGGTCGGTATGTGAGAAGGTACTAATCATTTTATACGACCTGTCGGTAAAAAGGTTCAGGAAACGCCCAAGCCCGTCGACAGGTGGGTAGCGATGTGTGGAGGTTTTACCCAATCCGTGTACCCACAACACCTTGCAGAGAGGCGGCGGACGCATCCTGCAAGCCGCAGTCGAAGGCCCGGCGGAGAATTGACTGCCGCCAGATGGCCTCTTAAACTCACGGCTTTCCAAGATTTGCAAACGTCGTGCCCATTGAGTCAGAATTGGTTTCGAATCGCTACCGATGGGCTGCTCCCGGCGACGTAAACGCCTTTTTCGGCTTGATGTTAGATAATGTCGCCGATCTGCTATTGACTGTCGGGCTGCTAGCTGCCGTTTTTAAATTTCCTACAAACTTCGCCCTTCGTTACATGGTTCCGGGAACGGCCATCGGAGTGCTCGTAGGCGATTTGCTCTTCTTCTGGATGGCCCTCCGGCTCGCCCGCCGCACGGGGCGCGACGACGTCACATCAATGCCCCTCGGGCTCGACACGCCCAGCACATTCGGGATGGTCTTCTTTGTTCTCGGCCCAGCATTCCTGCACGCGCAGGGGCAGGGACTGAACGACCACGCCGCCGCCATGCACACCTGGGGGATCGGCATCTGCTGCATTTTTATCAGCGGGGTCTTCAAGTTCGGTTGCGCGCTGATCGCGGATTGGGTCCGGCGAGTCACTCCGCGCGCCGGTCTGTTGGGTTCGCTCGCGGCCATTGCGCTGGTAATCATCAGCTTCCTGCCACTGCTGGAGGTGTTGCACCACCCCATCGTAGGCATGGTGGCGTTGGCGGTCGTGCTCACGACGCTGGTGGCGCGAGTTCCCGTACCGGGTCGAGTGCCCGGCGCGCTGGCCGCTCTGCTCGTCAGCGGGCTCGTCTACTACATCATGAAGTATTTCAACTTGTTAGACGGATCGCTCGGCGACGGAGGCATTACCGCGGCCGACGCCCGCCAGGCGCTGCTGCCATACGAGTGGTTGCACGTATTCAGCTTTCAATGGTTGTCGTCGATGGGGCAAGCGGTGCAGTACTTGCCGATCGTCATTCCATTCGCGTTGGCGACGGTCGTCGGCGGAATCGACTGCACCGAGAGCGCCGCGGCGGTTGGCGACGAGTACTCAACGAAGAAGGTGATCGGCGTCGAGGCGTTCGCCACGCTGATCGCCGCCGTTTGCGGGGGCGTGATTCAAACGACGCCTTACATTGGCCATCCGGCCTACAAGGCGATGGGCGGCCGCGCCGCCTATACTTTGGCGACGGCGATCTTCGTCGGCAGCGCCGGGTTGTTCGGTTACTTTGGATTCATGTACCTGCTGATACCCAAACCGACCGTGTTTCCGATTTTGATATTCATCGGCTTGGAGATCACGGCTCAGAGTTTCCACGCCACACCGCGTCGGCATTACCCGGCCGTCGCGCTGGCGTGCATTCCGGCGCTCGCTTATCTGGCGTTGAATTTCATCGACCGCATTTTTGGTGATCCGGCGCTACTCGC
>JASMLW010000552.1 GCA_030748485.1 Pirellulaceae bacterium | reverse complement strand
GACGTGTTGCGGGGTGGAGCGGGCCGCGACTTGATTCTCGGTCACGGGGGCGACGACAACATCGGCGGCGGCGGCGGTGACGACGCCTTGTTGGGCGGCGCGGGTGACGACGAAGTTGCCGGCGGCCTGGGCAATGACGCGATCGTCGGCGGCGACGGCGACGACACGTTGCATGGCGGCGCGGGCGACGATTGGATTTTCGGCGATGCGACCAACGGCTTGCCCGGTCCGGAGCCGGTGATTACGAACTTGGTTCAATACGCAATCGTCTACTCGGGCGTCGGTAATGGTCGCGACGCGATCCGCGGCGGCGACGGCGACGACATCGTGTTCGCCGGCAACGGAGCCGATCGCGTGGCTGGCGGTGAAGGCGACGACATCTTGGTCGGCGGCCGTGGCGGCGACGGGCTGCAAGGCGAGGCCGGGGACGACATCGTCCTGGGCGACTGGCGCGGGGGGAGCCTCGACACGGCGGCGGTCGATGATCTACAGAGACTCGACCCGGTTCTCCGCGACGAGTTAGTTCGCCCAGTCGAGCCACACATTGTTTGGGGCGCAGCGGACGCGATCGACGGCGGCGCGGGTGACGACATTCTGCTGGGCATGGTCGGCGACGATTGGATCCAAGGCGGAGCCGGCGACGACGTCATCCACGGCGGCCGCGGCGACGACAACATCATCGGCGACTGGCTGCAGACCGACACGCCGGACGACGTGTTGCCGGAAGTCCGGCTGGACGTGGTGGACGCGACGAAGACGATGGTCGGCCTGGCGATCGCCGAGCCGCTGCCGATTCCCGCGCCGACGTTCAACGATCGGATCAGCGGCGGCCGCGGCGACGACACAATCCGCGCGACGCAGGGGCACGACGTCGTGTACGCCGGGCTGGGAACCGATCGCGTCAGTGGCGGTCGCGGCAATGACTTTCTCAACGGCAACGGCGGGAACGACACGATTGTCGGCGACAGCGGCGGCGATGTCATCTTCGGTGGTGAAGGCGACGACAATCTGTCCGGCGGCGCGGGCAACGACGCCCTGGTCGGCGGATCGGGGGACGACAAGTTGTCCGGCGGCCTCGGCGACGACTGGTTGTTTGGCGACGCGACCAACGAGTATCCGCAGGGCTACACCAATCCATGGATCTACGCGCGTGACTTCGCCAACACGAACTCCGGCGAGGACGGCATTTCGGGTGGAGCCGGCGTCGACATCGTCTTTGCGGGCAACGCGGCCGACCGAGTCAGCGGCGGAGCGCAGACGGACATCATCGTCGGCGGCTGGGGCGGCGATTCGCTGGCGGGCGACGGTGGCGACGACTTGATCGTCGGCGATCCCCGCGATTTGACGCGAACCGATGTCGACCGACTGCGAGCGATCGATGTCAATGTGCGAGACGCGATCGCTCAACCGGTCGACCCCACGACACCGACCCCGCTGGGCGATGACTATATCGCCGGCGGCGACGGCAACGACCTGCTCTACGGGATGCTCGGCTCCGATACGATCGACGGCGGCGCGGGAGCCGACACGGTGTACGGCGGCACGGGCGGCGACACGATCCAAGGCGGTCGAGGCGGCGACCTGCTCTTCGGCGGTGCGGGCGACGATGTGATGAACGGCGATCCCACCGATGTCGACATCGAACCCCAACCTGTCGATGAGGAGGTTCGTCTCGACCGCGCCGACCTCACGCGAGTTCCGCCGGCGGATGTCGGCTCCAACGACATCATGTGGGGCGGAGCGGGCGACGACCGCATGCACGGCAACCTGGGCAACGACATTTTGCTTGGCGGCGCTGGTGACGATGCGATCTCCGGCGGTTCCGGCCACGATGCGGTCGACGCGGGATCGGGCGACGATTCGGTCCGCGGCGGCTTTGGCAACGACGTCATCTTCGGCAACACGGGCAATGATGAGATCAGCGGCGGGTTCGGCGGCGACGGCATCGTTGGCGGCGACGGCGACGATTCGATCGACGGCGGCTACGGAGCCGATTTCATTGTCGGTGACGGCACGAACACCTACCCGGCCGGCTACACCAACCCGTGGAAATACGCACGCGATTTCGCCAACACGGGGCGCGGCGCCGACAAGGTGCTCGGCGGCGTCGGCAATGACGTCGTCTTCGCCGGCAATGGCGATGACCGAGTCGACGGCGGCGACGGCGACGACATCGTGGTCGGCGGTCGCGGCGCGGATGGGCTGCAGGGTTCGGACGGCCGCGACATTATCCTCGGCGACACCCGCGGCGTCTTGACCGACGCGGAACTCGACCGGCTCAACGGCCCCATCCACGACGTGATGGCGTCTCCGCTGGCTCCCGTATCGGCAGCCAACGTCGAGCCGATTCCGGCGCCCAATAATAACGACGTGATCCTCGGCGGAGCCGGCGGCGATCTGCTGTTCGGTATGGCGGGGAACGATGTCGTCCGCGGCGGCGACGGCGACGACATCATCTTCGGCGGTCCGGGAAATGATCGACTGTTCGGCGGAGCCGGCGACGACCTGATATTCGGCGGAGCCGGAGACGATTACATCCAGGGTGGATCGGGCGACGACACGATCTACGGCGGCGACGGCGACGACACGATCGACGGCGACCCGACGGACATCTTGCCCGCGACCGACACGCCGTCGGATGGTAACGACACGGTCGACGATGTGATCGCGGTGAGTTTGGATGTGGACGGTGTGCGGCTGGCCAGGGGACCGATCGCCGTTCCGCTGCCCGAGCCGGAGACCTACAACGACCGCATCTTCGGAGGCAACGGCTCCGATACGATTCGCGGCATGCTCGGTCACGATCAGATTCACGGCGGAGCCGATGACGATCGCGCCGATGGCGGGTCGGGGAACGACTGGGTCGAGGGCGGCGATGGTGACGACACCCTGTCAGGCGGACTCGGAGGCGACGTGATCTTCGGCGGCCGCGGCGACGACACCATCGACGGCGGATTCGGCAACGACGCTTTGGTTGGCGGCTCGGACAACGATTCGATCACGGGCGGCTACGGCCACGATTGGATCTTTGGCGACGCCACCAACAGTTACCCGGAGGGATACACGGACGCGGTCTCGTACGCGATTGACTTCGCGGATCGCAATCGGGGTAAGGACCGCATCGCCGGTCAACAGGGAATCGATATCATCCTCTCGGGCAACGGCGACGACACCGTTTCGGGCGGAGCCGCGACCGACGTGATTCTCGGCGGATTCGGCAACGACGATCTGTCCGGTGACGCCGGCATCGATATCATCTTCGGCGACACGTTTTTCCGGGTCTCGACCGACGATCCGGCGGCCGCTGACACGGTCGCCCAGATCTCGGCGGCCGCTTTGACGCTCGTCGATCGCGATTTGGATGTCGAGAAAGTGGACCCCGAGGCGATCGCCGTGCCCCGCGGCAACGACAAGATCTCCGGCGGAGCCGGTCACGACTGCCTGATCGGGCAATTCGGCAACGATTCGATGGACGGCGGCGGCGGCGACGACTGGATGGTCGGCAACGCCGGCAACGACCGGATGCAGGGAGGTTTCGGGAACGATCTGATGCACGGCAACGGCGGCGATGATCATCTGGTTGGCGATCCGACTGACATCACACCGAACACGGGTGTCGTCGCGGCTCAACCGGTCGCTCGAGCCGAGCCGGTTCCAGCGCCGACTCACCACGATCGCATCTTTGGCGGAGCTGGTGACGACGTCTTGTTCGGGATGCTCGGCAACGATGTCCTGAATGGGGGCGGCGGCGACGACGTCGCGTGGGGAGGCTCCGGGCACGACCGGCTGTTCGGCGGTCTCGGTTCCGACCAATTGCACGGCGGCGCGGGGAACGATCGTCTGGACGGCGGTGCTGGCAATGACGCCCTCTTCGGCGACGCCGGCAACGATCACCTGATCGGCGGCCGCGGCAGCGACTACCTCGACGGCGGCTTGGGTTGCGACGTGATCGACGCCCGCGACGGTGAGGTCGATTACATCGTGATCGGTGAAGACTGCGACGTGATCAACGCGGACGACATCGACATCTTCGTAATTCCGCTTGGCGACGAGTAGCCGAGTCGCGGCGAGAAAACACGCGGCGTCGCGCCGCAGTGTGCGACTGGCCCATGCGGCCGTCACTCGATCGGGTGGCGGCCGCTCGCCGTTTGTCGAGTTTCGCCGCGCGGTTAGTCCGCGCGGATTTCCCACTTGTCCAGATCCAGCCGGGGGACGATCGACACGCGATCGATTTGCGCGGCGATCTCGATGTCTTCCTCCTGGCCGATTTCGATCAGATTTCGGGCGCCGGACGAGTCTCTCAGAGCCGACGCGACCGGGCCCGCCTGCAACTGCTCGACCGCATCGCGCCAAGCGGCTCGCGCGATGGTCGCTTGATCGCAACAGTCGGTCTGCGAGGAGCCGTTTCGGCACAGCAGTTCATCCACCAGAGCACCGGCCAACAACACGTCTTCACGAGTGATTTGCTGGTTGGTTCCCGCGCACACAAGATGCAACTCGCCGACCTCCGCCACCTCGTCGCACACGGCGGAGAAGTTCGCGAACGCGGCCAAGCGAACGGCCTTCGACGATCGGCACTTTTGCATCGCCTTGGTGCCGTTGGTCGTGGTGAAGACGATGGTCTTGCCACGAACGACTTCGGAGCCGTACTCTCTCGGTGAATTGCCGAGATCGAAGCCGTCAATTCGTTCGCCGCCGCGTTCTCCGCCGAGCAGGGCGTCGCCCAACTCGCCGGCCAGCCGCACCGCGCGCTCGACCTCCAAACACGGGATCACGCGAGTCGCTCCGTTGGCGAGCGCGTAGGAGATCGTCGTCGTCGCCCGCAGCACGTCAATGACCAGCGCCTCTTTTCCGGCGAGTTCGTCGACCGTTACCAGTTCTGGGATGAGATGGACGTGAATGGCCGGCATGCGGTCGGAGACTTGTTCGTTGTTGGTCTGTTCGGTTGCCAAACTCTCGCCTCAGGGATGTTGACTCTAGAGGGGGTCTCTGAGCAACGCAATTGCGCCTCCCGCCACGGGGGCTTCCATGAATGATGCGGGGCTTCGCTCAATCGATTTGAGCGACCAGGGGAGCGGGAGAAGTCGAACCGTGCGGCAGCTCGCTTTGTGGGTGGAACTGCCACTTGACGCACTGCGCACTTGGCGGATCGGCGACTAAACTTGCCGATCGCGGCCGTAGACATCACATTGGAATGGGTGGCGCAAGGCCATTGTGGGCTGGCTTCGAACGACAGGGTCATCGAATGCGATCGCGGGTATTCTATGGGACGCTGATTTGCGCCGCCGTTCTGTGGCTCGTCTGGCGCTTTGGATTCCACGGACAACCGCTGGGCGTTATTCTCTCCCCGCCGCCCAACCCGATGGCTCGCGTGTCCGTCCTCGATCAGCAGGTCGATTTGGAAATTGTCGACCAGCCGTTTTACGCCACGCTGGAGCATCTCGCTGACACCTACCAGTTTGAGCTGGAGATCGATCAGCGGACGCTGAACGACATGGGCGGGGTTCGCGGCGACGAGTTGGTGACATTGCAGGCCAACGGAATTGCTTTGCGAGCCGCATTGCGTCACTTGGCCAGGCAAGTCGACTTTGAGATGAGCACGATCGAGCATCACGGTCGCGCAACGGTCACCTATCCGAACAAGTGGCGCAGCCTCGCCGACAACTACGTTGGCGTCAATCACACGTTCAACGCCGCCAGTGGATCGGCAAGCCGGTGGCCGCAAAGTGACCTCCGCTCAGCGATCTACACCGTCACTGGTGGAGTGTGGGAGGAGAACGGCGGATTGGGTGTGTTGGAATTCAGCCCGGGCGGCGTCTCGGTGTCTCAAACGCCGGACGTCCAGCGCCAGATCGCGAAACTGATTGAGGTCATCGCGCTCGACCCAGCCGACTCCGCTCCTGTCGCGATCGACTATCCGGCTCACCGAAACAATCGAGTCGTGTTTCAAAAGCTCAGCACTATCGTGGAGACCGAGTTTTACGAATCGACTATCGGAGACGCGATCGGGCACTTGACGAAACAGGCCGGCGTCCCGGTCGTGTTCGACCCAGCGCAAATTGAATCGAGCGGAGACGTGAGCGCGACATTCCACCGCTTGCCAGCCTACGACGCGATTCACTTGATCTGCGAGCGTTACGGCCTCTACGCGTATCCTCACAACGGCGTGCTATTGATCGAGAGCTCCAACACGTACCAAGACGACGTGTACTGGGTGGCGTACCCTCTGGCGGGCGTGGCCAGCGATCGTCATTGGGCGACTGCTCTGACTGCGCCCCTGCAGGAGTTTGTGGATGATTGGTCGCTTGGCAAAACAACGCACGTGCTGTCCGACGATTGGCTGCTGGTCGCCCAGTCATCTCGCGGACACCGGCAAGTCGAACGGCTCTTGGACGGCTTCCGCATGGCGCACGGGACACGCGGTTTCGCCACGGGTCCGCACGGTCAACGTCAACGCCGGATTGAGCGCGCATTGGAATTGCCGCCAGAAGTCGATTTGAGCAGCAAGACGGTCGAGCAAGCGGCGCTCGAGATCGAACGACATTACGGATTTGACGTGTGGCTGCGCGCTGACGTCGACGGCCGTCGCGTGGTCCGTGGCGAACTTTCCGACTCGCTAACGAAGTGGCTCGCCGGCGATGACGAAGTAGCTGCGTTGGCCGGCGCCAATTCGCTGTTAATCGGCTCGAGTTATGAACTCAGCGAGTCGCCGAAGATCGCTCGGTTTCGCCGCGTGCGGCCGCATGAGTGCTTAGTCGGCAACTTGCCCCAACTCGTCGATTCGATCAACTCGCGGAAACGCCAGAGCCTGTATCTAGTCGACGATGTGCTGGTAGCTCAATCGAAAGAGAGTGCTGAACGCGCCGAACGATTCATAGCTGGCTATCGCGACGCGGGGGACGGAGTCGAATCCCAAGTGGTCGAGAGGTTTCCGTCGGACGAGGGCGAGAACCTGGACGATCTGCTGGCCGGCGTCCGCGTCTCCTGGGATCTATTGGACGTCGAGCAAATAAACGGATTCGCCCAGGAGTTTAATGACCGGTATCTCGACGAGGCCGAACTTCGATTCAAGAGTGAGCCGGATTCGCTCGAGCCGTTTCATATCGCCGACACGGACTTGCGGTCGGCGCTGGAGTTGCTGGCTGACGAAACGGGCGTCGGCGTGTCGTTCTCGGACGGAGACAGAACGATATCGATGTACGGACCATTGGTCACGCGCGTTTACCCGCTCGGCGACTTCAACGACCTGGCCGCGCTCGGCGCTTTCGTCGTGTCGACCATGCAACCCTTCATGGCTCAAAGGCGGCAGGGCGAAGGTCTCTCGTATTCGATTGTCGGCGACCGGCTGATTGTCGTCGCCGACAGCAACCAGCACGCGCAGATCGATCAGCTCATGAGCGCGCTGCGGGCGGCCCGATCGGCGTCTGAGGCGGGTGTATTCGAGGTTCCTAGACTACTTCCCCGCGAACGGGCGATTCAGACGGCGTTGGCGAAGAAAGTCGATCTGCGAGTCGTCAGTGAACAGCCGTTGGAGTTGGTCCGACGTTTGGCGGCGGAGCGCGACATTCCGTTGCGACTGAGTACTGATCTAGAGTCGGCTGATTTTGAGGAGATCACTGGCGTCTTGCACGACGTGTCTCTGTCGACCGTCATCGACTGGGCCGTAGAATCCGCCGGCTTGAGCTACGTTGTCGAGCACGAGCACATGGTCATCGGCCTGCCCGAGTCGTTTAGCAATCAAGAGCTTCGCATCTATGGGGTTGGGTCGTTGCTGGCGTGCAGCGGGCGCCGTCCGCGGGAAGAACGCCAGCGGAGCGCGGGTGACACCCACCGCGAGAGCGCGCTGCTCAATGGCCTCGGTCTCCATCGTGGAGTGATTTCTTTGGATCGGGGAGTGCGTTATCGTCCACGGGTGGTTCACTTCGGGTGGTTCGCCGACGACACTTATCGCTGGGATCCGCTGGCCCAACTGGCGTCGATCGTCGCCACGCCGGGTGAGGCTCCCAAGTTCATTTCGACTCGCGCTCACCGCATCGGCGATCTGTTGGTTGTCGCCGCGCCGCGTCGCGCTCACCGTCGTATCGAGGAGTTGCTCGGGCGATTGCGCGACGACCTGCTGGTTGAAAATGACTCAGCGAAGCTGATTCGACTCGCGCCACCCACACCCACAGTCGTCAGCGCCACGGCGGCGACGATTCCAGAGCTGTTGATCGCCTGGGCGGATGAGCATCGATTCTCGTTTGTCATCGACAACCCCAGAGAGTTCGAGTTCGACCCGTTTGCGATTCCCGTCGCGGGTTCCGAGTTCGCCGGTCAGAAGCCTTTGCCGGAAGCGGTTTCTTGGTTGCTCCCACCCGATGAGCGCTATTTCATCGAGGATCAACCTCTCCGCATGGAGGCCTACTACGACGGCGGTCTCTGGAGGGTGGCGGCGAAAATCGACCATGCGGAACGATCGACAGACGACGATCTTTTCGAGGTGAGTTGTTTCGTGCTGAGCGAACAACTGCGGGGCGCCGTTGTTGGCGATCTCTACATCCAGGATCTGATCGCGATGACAGAGCCGGCGTTCAATAACGGTCAGCAAGGAGCTATTCACCGCTGGGGCGATGTCCTGGCTGTCGTGCAGACGGCCGCCGTGTTGGAGCAATGTGATGAGTTGCTTCGCTACTTGAGTTCGACGAGGAGTGTCGAGCAATGGCGCGAGGTTCTGACGACTTCGCCGCAGCACGCGGAGCGCGCCGTCGCGGCGTTGCACCTGGCCACCAAGTCCGCGCGTTCCGATCGTCATCTGAAGCTGCTCCTCGACCGACTTGGCAAGACGGATTCGGCCGGCGAGCAATATTGTCTGCTGTTTGCGATTAGACATTACGAGGCGGCTGCCGGCAGCGCCATCGCCCTTGTCGAGGGGCTTCTCGACACCGACTCCCCTCAAGTCCAAGCGATGGCGTGGAGCTTCCTATTCGCACAGCGCGGCCGAGCGGCCGCCGTTTTTGAACGACGGATCAATGAGCTGGCCAACCAGGATCTGAGCCGCTGGGTGAGCGATCTGTTCGAGTCGCCCGACGAAGCGCGCCGATTGCTGCCCGTTCTCATGAGACTCATGGGGCGGGCCAACAGTAATGGCTACGTGAGCAATCTGATCGTCCACATCGATCCCAACGGAGATCGGTGCATGGCCCAAATCCGTCGCTGGAAGATGAGTGAAAATCCGTCTGACGTGGAGCTGTCGGAAGAGCTGCAGACGCCCCTTCAAGCACTCTTCCCGACCCGCTTTCAATCGAACCAACAATAGAACGATGATGTGTCGCCAAACATGACAGAACATGAACACCCGACCGCCGACCCCGCTGTTCGACCCGAGATACGTGTGGCGAAAGCGGGGAAGAGCAGACCAGAGCGACAGCGCTGGGTCGCCTGGCGACGGCTGCAATTCAGCTTGCGGACGCTGATGGTGCTGATGGTGCTGGCCGGCGTCGGCGTCTCCTGGTGGCTGCGCCCGCAACCGGAGGAGCGCGTCTTGCCTGGAGGGTTGAAGTTGCGTTCGACGCTGCTGGTCGAGAATGAAGTTTCCTACCGCCATGGCCGCTGGGAGGTGGTCGACAAGCATGGCCGCGTGCTCTGTCGCGGTCGCTATCAAAAAGACATCCCGACCGGGATGTGGTCGTACTACCATCCCAACGGTCGCTTGGCTGCGCGCGGTGAAGCAACCGAAGGCGTGCGGTCCGGCGAGTGGACCTACTGGTGGCCGAACGGTCGACAGCAGGCGGTCGTGCGCTACGGCAAGTCGCTTTCGACGGCGCCCGCCAAATTCACAGGTGAGTTGGTCGCCGCCAATCGCGAAGGAGCCTGCAAGTTGTGGTGGGAGAATGGCCAACTGCGCGCGGCGGGAGAGTATCAGCGCGATCAACGGCATGGACCTTGGACCCTTCATCACTCTTCTGTCGCGCTGGCCGGCAAGGGGAGTTTTCGCATGGGGCGGCGGCACGGACCCTGGAGCCTCCGCAGCGACGCGCAGGCCCCGGCGGAGCGAGTCGTCTTCTACATCAACGGCGTCGATGTTGGATCGCCCTCGACTGTCGAGCCACGCATTCGATCGGCTGTCACCGAGATGATGAAATCCAACCGCCCAGCGCCCGCTGTGGAGTTCTTGACGTCTCTCGGCGCGCTTGAGGTCGAAGCGCTGGCGGGCGGGCTCGAGGCCGAGCGGGCGGTTACCCGGCGAGCCGTCGCGGTTGCTCTCAGCCAACTCGCTGTTGAAGCGCGGGGCTCAGAACGCCTGGTCCGCGGTTACTTCGAACGGAGCCGGCAGTCGGATGAGTTCGGGGACGCCGCCTTGGCCTTGTTGGCGGTGACGCCGGGCCTTCAGATTGAACCCTTCGCGGAATTGGCGAAGTGGGCGGATCGCCAAACACCGCAGACCCGCAATGATTCCATGGAGCGAGTCCTTCAGATTCGTGAGCTTCAGCTGGCGACGCTTGACACGGCGGCTCATTCCGAGTCCGCGGCCGTGCGGCATTTCGCTTGCGACTGTCTGTACACAATGCTCGTCTACCCGTTTTCATTCGGGGAGGAGGACGAACCGCTGCGAAATCAGCAGCGAGTCGTCGAAATCTTCGAAAAACTTAGATCGAGTGAAAACGCGGAAGTAGCGGACACCGCCCAGCTGATTCTCGAAGACTGGGAACGCCGCCAAGTGCGCGGCGCGGCGGGTTTTTTCTGAGCCGGTCGGCTTGCGGCTGAGGCCCCCTGCGGTGGACGAGAGCCCCTGTTAAATTATCAGCAACCCCTGCGGTTGATCCTGCTCGACACCACGACCACGACCACGACCACGAGCTGCGAACCGCGAAACCGCCGCGGCCGCCGGACATTGGTCGATCCGCTCGGTTTCATCAACGACTTGGAGTCCGCATGTGCGATGAGTCACGCCACTGCCGACGCGAATCATGAACGTTGACAAGTCAAACGCCCGCGTGCGGCGAATGTTCGGACAGATCGCGCCGAAATACGACCGCATGAACCACCTCCTGTCGCTGAACATCGACTACTATTGGCGATGGCGAACGACTCGATTGATCGACGTCAATTGCGCAGCCCCGATTCTTGACGTCTGCACGGGAACGGGCGACCTGGCGCTCGCCTTCCATCGGCGAACGCGCGGGCGAACGCGGGTCGTCGGGGCCGATTTCTGTCGTGAAATGCTTGAGGTCGGCGAGCAGAAGAAGCGACGCGCCGGAATCGCCGACCGCCTGGCATTCGTCGAAGCGGACGCTCAGGAGTTGCCTTTCGACGACGATCAGTTCCAACTGGTCTCGGTCGCTTTCGGATTGCGCAATGTCGCCGACACGGACCGCGGTCTCCGCGAAATGGCCCGCGTTTGTCGGCCGGGCGGACAAGTCGCCGTACTGGAGTTCTCGATGCCGCGCTGGCAACCCTTGCGAGCAATCTACGCGTGGTATTTTCGCCACGTCTTGCCGCGGCTGGGGCAATTGCTGGCCCGCAATGACGAGTCGGCCTACAACTACTTGCCGCAAAGCGTCGGGGAGTTTCCCTCGGGTGACGCCCTGGCGCAGCGGATGGAAGACGCCGGACTACAGCGAGTCTCGTATCGGGCGTTGACGATGGGCGTCGCCTCACTTTACGTGGGAGTCAAATGAACGACCCACTCGCCGTCGGCATTACGGGCGCCAGTGGCGCCGTCTACGCTCAGCGACTCCTCCGCCTCTTATCGCGCGCCGAGCGGGATGTGCACGTGTCCATCAGTTCGTCCGGAGCCGCCGTGATTGAGCAGGAGATGGGCCTTCGTCTCGACCTGAATGATCGTCCGCTCGATCTGTTTCTCGGCGACGACACCGATTTGACGCGGTTGCGTTATCACCATCACAGCGACATGTCGGCGGCGATCGCCAGCGGATCGTGTCGTCTGGCGGCCATGGCCGTCTGTCCGTGCTCCGGCGCGACGTTGAGCGCGGTGGCGAGCGGCGCGAGCGGCAACTTGATTCAGCGCGCCGCCGAGGTGCAATTGAAAGAGCGTCGCAAACTGGTGTTGGTCACGCGGGAGACTCCGTTGTCGCTCGCCTGCATCGACAACATGCGTCGCGCGGCCGAGTATGGAGCCGTTGTGCTGCCGGCTTCGCCCGGTTGGTACCATGGCGTGCGCGACGTCTCCGACCTGGTTGACTTCATCGTGGCCCGAGTTCTCGATCAGTTCGACATCCCTCACGAATTGATCGAGCGTTGGGGAGCGGAGGATCACAGTGGAGAATCGCAGTGATTGATTCAGTGCGGCGGATCTTGGAGATGATTCGGTTTAGCCACACGATCTTCGCGCTGCCGTTCGCCCTGCTTTCCGCCACGCTAGCCTGGGGAGCCGAGGCGGAGGGTGGGGGATTACACTGGCGGCGTCTGCTCGGCATCGTGTTGTGCATGGTCTTCGCCCGCAGCGCGGCGATGGCGTTCAACCGCATCGTCGACCGCAAGATCGACGGCGACAACCCGCGCACCGCCGGACGCCACATTCCCGCCGGCAAACTGTCATTGACCAGTGTCGTCGCGTTCACGGCGGCGTCTTCTCTCGCGTTCATCGCGTCGACGAGTTTGTTTCTTCCCAACGTGCTGCCGCTCATGCTGGCGATTCCCGTGCTGCTATTCCTGTTGGGATACAGCTTCGCCAAACGATTCACCGCGCTGGCTCACTTTTGGCTGGGGGCGGCGCTGATGTTGGCTCCCGTCAGCGCCTGGATCGCTCTGCGCGGCGAAGTGTTGTGGGAGAATCCAGCGGACCTGGCTCCGGCCGTCGTGCTCGGCGCCGCGGTGCTCGCCTGGGTCGCCGGGTTCGACATGATCTACGCTTGTCAGGACGCCGATTTTGACCGGCGAGCGAAGTTGCACTCGGTTCCCGCGGCAATTGGCGTCTGGGGCGCTCTGCGTCTGGCGGCGATTTGCCATGTCGCCGCGGTCGTGTTGCTGGCCGCCCTGCCCATCTCTTTCCCGGCGCTCGGCTTGGGCTGGATCTTTGCGGCCGGTGTGGCCGTGGTGGCTATACTGCTGATCTACGAGCATATGTTGGTTCGGCCAGACGATCTTACGCGAGTCAACATTGCCTTCTTCAACGTAAATGCGATCATAAGCTTGGGGCTGCTGGCTGTCGGCGTCGTCGATGTGCTTATCTAACAGGCGGCGCCAAATGGAAAGGATGTCAGGAGAAAGATGAATCGAGTTCGCGCCCGTGGCGCCTGGTTGCTGCTTGTCTTCCTGCTTACCGGTTGCGGCCCCGCTGATCCGGTTGGTCCAGACGCACCCGGCGGTGAAACGTCCGGTGGTGATTCGTCCACTGGTGGTCAAGCGGGCGCGACGGCCGGCTCGACGACCGATGGGAACGGCGGCTCGAGCGGGCGCGTCGAACCAGTCGCGCCCGAGGGTGGCGGGTCAGGCGCGTCGGTCGGGGGAGAAACTCCACCGCCCGCCGCCACCGCGAAGAATGAACAGCTGCGCCAGTTGTTGACGCGGTTGGCTCGCGATGAGTCCGATAATGTGGCTGAAGACGAGATTGATGAATCGGTTGACGAAGTGGCCGAGGTGGCGAGTATGTTGACCGATGGCTCGGCCGAGGTGCGTTTGGGGGCGGCCTATTTCCTGCTCGACCGCGCCGATCTGTCGGATGAGCGCATCGTCTCGGGTTTTTCGCGGGCGCTGTCGGACGACAACCAGCAAGTGCGGCACATCGCCTTGCAAGTGGTGCAGCGTTTTCCGGACGACACGGTGATTGCGCAAGCCGCCGAGTTGGCCGCGATGGCGACCAATTCGCAGGAGTCCGTCGCCAATCGGCTCGCTGTGATTCGTCGTCTGCAGAAGCTCGAGCAGCGAGCGGCGAGCGGCGCCGCGGCATTTCAAAAGGCGGCTCGCGAAGACGCCAATCTGGCCATTCGCAAAGCGTGTGTCGTCGCGGCGGCTCGCGTCTCCGAACCCGAGGAGGCGGTGAGATTCCTGGGCGAGTTTTGCGCCACCGAGAAAGACGTTCAATTGCGCCGCTTGGCGCTCGTCCGCCTCGGCCGCTCGGCGACTCCCGCCGCTGCACCGCACTTGGCCGCGGCACTCGGAGCGAGCGAAGAGGTGATCCGCGAGGCGGCCGCCAATGGCCTGGTGACGTTGGGCGGCGCGTCGACGGAACCGCTGCGGCGACGCTTGTCGGACAAGAATCCACAAACTCGCCAATTGGCGGTCTACTGTCTCGGCAAAATCGGCGGCGCAGCTCGGGCGGCCGTCCCGGATCTGCAGAAGCGCGTGGATGACGAGAGCGAAGTGCAGTCGACCCGCGACTTGGCGAGGTTGGTGATTCAGTCGATTTCGCAGGTCCCGTAGTCGCCTCGCCTACTCGCCGACTCCGACCAGCGTCTCGATCGCATCGCCGGCCGACCAACGTTTCCAATCGCGCTCATCGCGAACAACATGTCGATAAAGCGTATCTCGTTCAATCGGTTCGCGGCCGGCTTCGACAATGGTCTTTCTGATATCGTCGACAGTCATGCCTTCGGGGGTGGTGGCTCCGGCGTCGTGGTAGATCAATTCGTGTCGGACCGTGCCATCCAAGTCGTCCGCGCCGTACGCCAACGCAGTCTGCGCCGTCCCGACGCCCAGCATGATCCAATACGCCTTGATGTGCGGAATATTGTCCAGCATGAGGCGGCTGACGGCGATCGTCCGCAGGTCGGCCAACGCGGACGGCTTGCGGAGATGATCCAACCCCGTGTTGTCGGGGTGGAAGGCGAGTGGAATGAAAGTCTGGAAACCGCCCGTCTCGTCCTGCAACTCGCGGAGGCGGATCAAGTGATCGACTCGGTGAAACGAATTCTCCAGGTGGCCGTACAACATCGTGCAGTTGGTCTTGAGTCCGAGTTGGTGAGCCTGCCGATGAATGTCGAGCCAGTTTCGCGCGTCGGCCTTGTGTTCGCAGATTCTGTCGCGGACTTCCGGGTGAAAGATCTCCGCGCCGCCTCCTGGCATGCTGCCCAATCCCGCGTCAATCATCTCTTCCAAGATCGAACGGGGAGTTCGCTTTGTTAAAAACTCAAACCAGTTGATCTCGACACCCGTCCACGCTTTGAGGTGCAGATCGGGGAAGGCGTCGTGAAGAATCTTGACGATATTCACGTACCACTCGTACGGCATCTGATGATGCAGGCCTCCGACGATGTGGACCTCCGTACAGCCGTTCTCCGTCGCCTCGCGGCCCCGTTCGATCAACTCCGCATCGTTCATCGCGTACCCCTTCGGGTCGCGGAGGTCCGACCGAAACGCGCAGAAGATGCAGCGATAGACGCAGACGTTGGTCGGGTTGAGATGCGTGTTGATGTTGTAGTAGGCGCGGTTGCCGTTGATGCGCTCGCGGACCAGATTCGCCAGTTCGCCCAGCTCTTGCAGCGGCGTTTCGGGTTCGTACAGATACAGACCATCTTCGAGCGAAAGGCGCTCTCCCGCCTCGACTTTCTCGCGAATCTGCGCGATGGAGTTGCTGGTCGTCATCGGTTTTCCGTTGGTTGACTGGTGGCGTTGTGGGTTGCGTTGGTCCTCTTCGAGGCCCGACTGGCACCGAACCGTCGAGTTTACGGAGCGATTAACAGGGGCACTAGTGGGGAACGACCGACGACTTCCGGCGCTATTTGCGTATCTCATTCTCTGGTCGGATCCACTTGCCGGTTGCCCGGGACGACAATGGACGACAATGGACGACAATCGCTTGCCTGCGTGGCCAGTTTCTCACAGAATTACGCTACCCACCCGCGGCGATCAGAACCACCCGCGACCTACCACCCCTTATTCCCGATGAAAGATTCCCGATGAAAGGCTCACCCATGCTTCGAGTCACCTTGCCTGTGTTCGTCGTTGTCGCCGCACTCGCCGGCTCCGCAGCCGCGCAGATTTCCGCAGAGCCACAAGATTGGCCTCAGTGGCGCGGTCCGAATCGAGACGGCGTTTCGCTGGCTACCGGCTTGCTCAAGTCGTGGCCGGCGGATGGACCCAAAGTGGCGTGGAGTGTCGAGTCGGCGGGAGTTGGCTACTCGTCTCTCGCCGCCAAAGGCAATTTCGTCGTCACGCAGGGGGACATCGAAGGTGTCGAGCACATCATCTGCTTGAGTTTGAACACCGGTGAAACGGTATGGGTCGTGCAGCCGGCCCCGGTGGCGGCCTTCTTGGCCAATCGGTTGGACAAGGAACTCGCCCAAATGGACGCGAACAAAGACGGCGTCGTCCAAGAAGCGGAAGCTCAGCGTCGGCTGGGGTGGCGATTCAACAACTACAACAAAGCGGTGAAGGTCGACGGCGTCACGCCGTTGCAGGTCGCCGAGCGTCGCGTGGCCGGATTGCTGACGGCGTTCGACGCCGACAAGGACGGCGCGTTCAGTTTCGGCGAAGCTTCGTTCAAAGATCAATTCGCGCAGATCGATCGAGCCGATCGCGACGCTGACGCCGCCGCCTTAGCCGCCAAACGGACGAGCCGGATTCTCGAGGCGTACGACAAGGATGACGACGGGAAACTCGACCAAAGAGAATCCAACAGTTCGCCTCTGCGGCGAAGTTTTCGTCGCGCCGACATCAAAGATCCCGACACCGGCAAGGCCGATGACGTACTGACGAAGGCCGAGATTCGCGACTACTTCGAGCAATCGGAAGCTGGAAAAGACGGCTTGATCGAGCCCGCCGAGTTGGCCAAGTTCCTGTCGGAAAATTATCCCTACGCCGACGACGTGCTCACCCGCGCCGAATACTCAGCGGCGATTGGCGGCTATCGAAACGGGGCGGGCGACGGACCCCGGGGCACGCCCACGATCGATGGAGATCGAGTCTACGTCGTCGGTGGCAACGGCGACGTGACATGCCTGAAGCTGGCGAACGGTGAGACCATTTGGCACAAAAACCTCAGCCGTGACTTCGGCGGAGGTCGCCCGGGCTGGGGCTACTCCGAATCGCCGTTGATCGATGGCGACGCCGTGATCGTGACGCCCGGCGGCAACAAGGGAACTCTCCTCGCTCTCGACAAGTCGACCGGAGAAGAATTGTGGCGGTCCGGCGCACTTACCGAAGGCGCTCACTACGCCTCGTCGGTGTTGGCCCGAATCGGCGGTGAACGACAAGTCGTTCAGTTCGCCCGCGGGAGTGTGTTCGGTGTTTCCGCCAAAGACGGCAGTTTGCGATGGAGATACAGCGGAGCCAATAACGGGACCGCGAACTGTGCTACCCCGATCGTTTTCGAGGATCATGTCTTCGCCTCCAGCGCCTATGGGACCGGTGGCGGTTTGGCCAAGATCGACGTAAAGGACGGCGCGTTCTCGGCGTCCGAAGTCTACTTTGAGAAGAAGATGGCCAATCATCACGGCGGCATCGTTCGATTCGGAAAGCACCTCTATGGATTCGGCAGCGGGGGCCTGATCTGCATGGACATGATGACCGGCAAGATCGCCTGGCAGAATCGCAGCGTCGGCAAGGGCTCCCTCCTGGTGGCCGACGGCAAACTGTTCTTGCTCAGCGAAGGTCACCAAGTCGGCTTAGCTGAGGCGACGCCCGAAGAGTACCGTGAATTGGGGCGGTTTCGCATCGAGAGACACGGCCGACCCAGCTGGGCTCATCCCGCCCTCGCTGGCGGGAAGCTGTTGATCCGCGATCAACATTCGGTCACCGCCTACCACGTGAGCGGCGAGTAACCTACACGACCGCCAAGTAGACGTAGCCAAGCAGGGACGCGCCGAGCAGGACAAACAGTCCGAAAAGGCGGCTGTGTTTGATCGCGAAGCGATCGATGTCCACCGGCTCCTCCATTTTTCGCCAGAGACGATCGGTGTCGATCCAAATCGATCCGGCGGCGGCGATCCGCGCAAAGACGCGGGGCGCAAGGATTCCAGTCAATCCGAACAGGCTGATCACACCGACAACAAACCACACCACCCAGTCCACAGGAATCGTCACCACGGTCGCACCTCCCCGATTGTGGCCAACAGACGTGCTGAACGGCATCGCCTTGACCGCCCGGCTACCGCGCCGCGAATTGCGGCCGCATCTGAAACCTACGTCGAGGAGGGGGATAGTCAAGCAAATGACTGGAGTTTCCGCGAGTGCCCGTCAGCCGACATCCCCCAGCTCCAGGACGGAGCCAAATCGGGCGAGGACCATCTGATGAAGCCGCTCCCAACTCGGCGGTCCCTCGGCGGTATGGGCGTCGATTAGCTGTCGAGCTCGCTCGCGCGCCTCTTCCAGGACATCGTCGTCGCGTTGCAGGTCGGCGATGCGGAACGGCGGCAGTCCGTGCTGCTTTGTGCCGAAGATGTCGCCCGGCCCGCGCATCTGAAAGTCGAGTTCGGCGAGTGCGAACCCGTCGGTCGTGTCGGCGAATGCGCGGAGTCGCTTTTTTGTCTCCTCACTCGCCAACTCGGCGAACACGCACAGATAACCCGGATGAGCTCCACGGCTGATCCGTCCCCTGAGTTGATGCAGTTGAGCCAACCCGAATCTGCCCGCGTCTTCGATGGTCATCAAGGTCGCGTTGGCCACGTCGACACCGACTTCGACAACGCTGGTGGCGACGAGGACCTGTGTTTCTCCGTTGCGAAAACGACTCATCGCCGCTTCTTTCTCAGCGCTGCTCATGCGGCCGTGGACGAGGTCGACGCGAAATGACTCCAATCGATCGGACGCCAATTCCTCAAATGCTTCCTCGACGTTGGCCGCGTCAACTTGTTCCGATTGGGCGACCAGTGGCGCGATGACGTATCCCTGCCGACCCTCGAGCAGTTTCTTGCGATAGAAATCCCACCATTGATCGCGTTTATCTTCTTCACCGACATAGGTGTGGACTTCCTGCCGACCTGGTGGAGCGGAGCGGAGGCTGGAGACGTCGAGATCGCCGAACAGGCTGATCGAAATCGTGCGGGGAATCGGCGTGGCGGTCATCACCAGGTAGTGCGCGTTGAGACCGGCTTGTTTCAGTTCGGCTCGTTGCTTGACGCCGAACTTATGTTGCTCGTCGATGACGACGAGCCCCAATCGGTGGAACGGAGACGCTTCTTTCCGAGCGGCGTGAGTGATGGCGTGAGTCGCGACGACGATGTCCACTTCGCCGCCGGCGATCTTGTCGAGTGTCGCCTTGCGTTCGGATTGGGTGAGCGATCCCGTGAGCAGAGCCAGGCGAACTCGACTTTCGGCCAAGTCTCTTTCGAGCGTCCGCATATGCTGTTGGGCGAGCACATCGGTGGGGGCCATGATGACGGCTTGGTAGCCGACGGCGATCGCGCCGAGCATGGCGTATTCGGCGACGACCGTCTTGCCGGCTCCGACATCGCCCTGCAAGAGGCGATTCATGGGGCGGTCGAGCGCCAAATCGGCGCGGATTTCGCCAATGACCTGCTGTTGGTCGGGAGTCAGTTCGAAGGGAAATCGACGGCGAATGCGAGCGTCGATCTTGGCGTTGATTTCCAGCTTGGGCGCGTCGTTCTCTTGAAGGGATTTGCGTCGCATGGCGAGAGCGAGTTGTAAGACGAGCAGTTCTTGATAGATGAAACGCCGCCGGGCCAATTCGGCGCGCTCCATCGTCGGCGGCCGATGGACATCCCGAATCGCGTCGGCGATGCCGAGGATGTCGGCTCCTCGCAGTTCGTCTGGAAGAACTTCATCGACTTCGTCCGCCAAAGCGTCGACGGCGGCGGAGACGATCCGGCGGATTTGGTTCTGATTCAGTCCTTCCGTCAGCGGATATACGGGCAGCACCTGGCCGCCGGGATCGTTTTCGCCGACATCGAGATTCTTGACTTTAGGGTGAGTCATTTGCCAAGTCGTCGTTTGTCGCTTGGCTTGACCGGAGAGCATGATCCTCTGCCCTCGCGAAAACCGCTGCTGCATGAAGTCCTGGTTGAACCAGACGGCGCGCAGGAATTGATCTCCATCGCGAATGAGAATGCCGAAGACGGAACGGCCCGGCCCGGTCTGGCGGAATTCCGTCTCCTCAATATCGCCGCAGACGCTGACGACATCGCCCTCCTGCAAATCGGAGACTCGCGCAACCTGGCTGAGGTCCTCGTACGTCCGCGGAAAGAAGAAGAGTAGATCGCGGGCGAGGCGGATCCCCATTCGTTCCAACAGCGCGGCCCGTTGGGGACCGACGCCCTTGAGGAACTGCACCGGAGTCTGAAGTGACTCCCCCTGTTGTCGCTCTGAGCTCATACCACAATTGTAGCGCTCGGCGCCGAAGGCGAAACCGCCAGGGTCGCCTCACAGTGGGCGCTGAACTACATTGAACGGCTCGCTGTGCCAGGCAGGTGTCATCCCGTGCTCAATTCGTCCAGGAGAGTTCGCCCATGATTCATCGAACAGTCCAATTTGCCGTCGGTTGGGCAGTCATCCTCGGCCTGGTTCTCGCGGTTGGAGAGGTTGGCTACGGGCAGGCGAAGAAGCAAGACGCCGCCCAGGCGAAGCGGCGGCCGCGAAAGCCGCAACCATTTCGCTGGGTCAATCCGCTCAAGCAAGAGTATCCAGGTGTCAGGCACGCGACATTCCGCAGCTCTTCGATGAAGCGGGACGTCGGGTACTGTATCTACCTGCCGCCGGCGTACGGCGAGAAGTCCGGCGCGGCGCGGCGTTTTCCAGTGGTGTATTACTTGCACGGCGGCCGTCCCGGCAGTGAAATCAAGAGCGTTCGCCTCGCTGAGCATTTTCACAAACACATCAAAAGTGGTCAGACTCCGCCGGTCATTTACGTCTTCGTCAACGGGGGTCCGGTCAGCCACTACAACTTGCCCGACCGCGAGCAGGCGATGGGCGAGGACGTGTTCGTCAAGGAGTTGATTCCCCACGTCGACAAGACGTATCGAACTATCTCGGATCGCCGGGGTCGCGGCTTGGAGGGTTTCTCGCAGGGCGGTCGCGGCACGACTCGAATCATGTTTAAGCACCCGCACCTGTTCTGCTCAGCCGCGCCGGGCGGAGCCGGACATTCAACCGAAAAACGGATCTCGGAAGAGAACGGACGCGAGAACGACAATCTGGTCTTCGCGCCCGGTTACAACACGTGGGATCTGGCTCGCAAGTACGCCCGGCGTCCGACGCCCGCTCTGCGAATCATGATCCACGTGGGCGACAAGGGTTTCAACTACCAAAACAATCTCGAGTACATGACCTTTCTCGACTCGCTAAAGATTTCCTACCAGCGGATTGTGGTGGCCGGCGTTCCGCACAGCGCCGGCAAGATCTACGAGAAGCAGGGGCTCGCCCTGATGCGTTTTCACGCCGAGAGTTTTCGGTTGTCGGGCGCGATTGAGGGCGAGCGGTCGCAGTAGTCGAGTTGGCGGCGAGCTACTTCGTCCGCCGCAATCTGGAATCGCCGCGGACCGACCACGTCTGCCGCGCGCCCTTGACTTCCACAACGGCGTCGGCCTCAAACGACTCCTCCGTCGACCGCATTTGAGGAGCGGCGACAAGCCCTTTTTTCAGCGAGTTTTTTGAGAGCCCAATCTCATCGAGCGTCGTCGCCCAGCGCTGGCGCCGCTGAAAGAAGGCTTTTTGGTGGTGGTAGATTGTCATCAGCGCTTCGCGCGCGGGGTCGGTCCCGTCGGGTCGAAACTTCGCCGATTTTTCACGCGCGAACTGCACGTAGCCCCAACGCTCGGGTCGGTGCATGTCGATGATGCCCTGAGGCGACCAAACCCAGTTGTCCTCGCGGCGCCCGGGGATTTTTTCGTAGCGCCCGCCCGACAGTTTGTGCCGCCACTCGACTCGTGAGAAATTGACGCGCCACGTGTCGCCGATTTTCGGCGGAGCCGGTTTGTGGGCGGACTTGCCGAGCACCTTCCAAGGCAGGGCTATTTCGATCGACCAGCCGCGATCGCGGTCGGACGAATCGTTAAGCGTGCCATCGACGTGAATCGCCGTCCGCATGCCGGGAATCTCCCACTCGTTGTCGGCCTTGCCGCCATTCTTGTAAGGCTTTGGTAGGAACAGATCCCAAGTCGTGTTAAGCGCGTTCACCTCTAACTCGTAGTACTCGTGCGTATCGCCGTCCGGGTCGATGAAGACTTCGAAGTCATTGTCGTGGAAGATCACCGAGTCGTGCTCGGTCAGCGCGCCCCACACATGCGGCTCCTCCATCTCGGCGCACAGATAGAAGTAGTCGTCGTCCCACAGCATCTTGGCGCGCGTGCGAAACCGGGGCTGGGGTTTTCGCGATCCCTCAATATCGACGAACGGTTCGGTCCAATTGGCCAGTCGCCACGCCGGCTCGTCCAAGCGGCCGTCGACGTCGACAGCGGAAGTGGCTCGAGCGCAGACGTACGCGCGAGGGCGAATCGGTTTCATCTTCCGCCAGTCGTCGGCTGAGTCGCAGTGCGCAGTGCCGGCGCTGAAGCAAATGGCGCTGAAGCAAATGGCCAAAGTGGTTACGGCGCTTCGCGGCGGGACCGAGATTGACGTCTTCATGGTGAGCTCACAGGTTTTCGTTGGAAGCGGCAACGACCGGCCAAGACGTGTCGTCGGCGCAGTTACCGCACGCGTTCCAGTATTACAAGAACTGCTGATACGCCTCGACCGCCAATTCGTCGCAGCGGTCGTTTTCGGGGTGGCCGCTGTGTCCGGCGACGCGCGTGTACTTCACCTCGTGCGTCTGCAGCAGTTGGTCGAGCGACCGCCAGTACTCTTCGTTCTTGACCTCGACCAGCTTTTTACCGTCACGGCGTTTCCAACCGTTCGCCTTCCATTTCGGCATCCACTGCGACATACCCTGCCCGACGTAAACGCTGTCGGTGAACAGTTCGACTTTGCACGGTCGGGTGAGCGCTTCCAGCCCGCGAATGACGGCCAGCAACTCCATGCGGTTGTTCGTCGTTGTCTCGTCGCCGCCGGACTGTTCTTTCTCGGCCCCTGTCTTCAGGTGGCGGAGGATGAACGCCCAGCCGCCGGGACCCGGATTGCCGCTGCAGGCGCCATCGGTGAACAGGTGGACGTTGGGCGTGAAGTCCGGCATGTGGGATGTTGAGGGGGTGAAGCGATGTGGAGCGAGAGGGTTGGCGAGAGCTGAGCGGTGAGCGTACCGAACTCACCTCGACGCTTCAACCTGACTAGGTGCGGATTGCGAATCCGCATCGCCCTCCGCGGTCTTGCCGTTGTCGTCGACAGGTGCGACAGATGCGACAGGAGCGGTTGACGTTTCGCCCGCGGGCGTCGTCGTTTCCGACCGGCTGTCGCGATCGGCCCCTCCGTCGCTCGATTCTTGCTCGCGTCGCGAAACGATTTCTTCACGGACGCTGTCGAGCGTTGGACGCGTGAGCGCGGTCAGTTTCGTGTGCAGGTCGGACGTCTCCGCGTGCTCGTGCCGCAGCTCCCAAGGCAGCGTCACGCGGAAGGTGCTCCCTTGCCCCAAACGACTCGTCACCGAAATCTCACCGCCCATCAGTTTACAAAGTTCCTTGACGATGGAGAGCCCGAGGCCGGTGCCGGAGTACTCGCGCGTCAGGCCGTCTTCGCCCAGCACGACTTCGCTTTGGCGGAACTTCTCAAAGATCACCTCGCGGTCTTCTTCGGCGATGCCGACTCCCGTATCCGTGACCGTCAATTCCAACCACCCGCGCGCGTTGCGATGAGCGGCGACGACAATCCGGCCCCCGTCCGGCGTGAACTTGATCGCGTTTGACAGCAGATTGGTGAGTATCTGCTGCACCTTGGCCTGATCTTGGAGCATCGGAGGCTCGTCCTCCGACACCTCGACGCGGAGATCGATGTTCTTCCGATCGGCGAGCGTGCGGACCACATCGCAGTGCGCTTGTACGACTGCGTGCGCTCGGAATGTCGAGGGACGCAACTCCATCTTTCCGGCTTCAATCTTCGCCAGGTCGAGAATGTCGTTGATCATCTCCAGCAACACTCGCCCGGACTTCTGAATGTTCTGAGCGTAGCGCCGTTGTTTGTCGTTCAGCGAATCGACGTCCTGGAGGACTTCCGAGAATCCGATAATGCTATTGAGCGGTGTCCTCAGCTCGTGGCTCATGTTGGCGAGGAAATCGTCCTTGAGCCGGTTCATTTCGTACAGCCGCATATTGAGCTGCGCCAGTTCATCGACCTTCGCGTCCAGGCTCTCGTTGACGGCGTGCAAATCGGTTTGGGCGTCGGTGAGGTGGCGGAGCATGCGATTAAAGGCGAGCGCGAGCGTCTCGAACTCGTCGCTCGTTTCGATATGGGCTCTCAACTCTGTCTTGCCGCTGGTGATTTCGTCGCTGACTTGCGTCAGATGTTGCAGCGGCTTGACGACCACGAAGCGGACGATGACGTAGAGGAAGAACATCGCCAGGAACCAGTAACCGATCCCCACAGCGAGCAGAATTGCGCGGATCTTGCTGAGCGCGGTCTCCGCCTCTTGCATCGGCAGCACCACCTTGACGACCCGATACGGCTCGGCGCTGAGACCCTGTTCGGCGGCTCCGACGACGCCAATGGAATCGAGCTCATGACAGACAAAGCATTGTGATTTCCAATAGACCGGTTGGTAGTAGTGGTATTCGCCGCGCTCTTTGAATTTTTGGTGGTAGTAGACTGTCGGCTCTTCGCTGCCGCGGGCGAACAGATTCGGTTCCAGGGGCGCACTGGGGTCGGACGGCGCGGGCGGCGGCTCCCCGGAGGCGTGAGCTTCCGCCGCCGCGAGCTTTTTCTTCTCGAGATCGCGGAGGATTTTTAGCTCCCAAGCGTCGGTCGGCGTGGCGTGGTACGGCGATGTACTCTCGTAGGTGAGGATCTGGGCGTGATAGTCCTGGTTGTCCAGGTATCGCGCGACATTCTCGAGGAACTTCTGCCACTGCTTCTGTTGAGCAACCTGCTGATCGGCGCCGGCGTTCTCGTTGTGCCCCGCCGTGGTGGTGTCGGGAATCTTCGTGAAGTGCAGCTTGAGCATGCTCATGTCGACATACGCTTCGCCTTGTTGGCGAGCCGACTCGTGGACCTGCAACTCAGTCTTCTTGATTTGATCCACGGCGATCTGGTCGAGCAGGATGAAGCCGATGAAGATGAGAAAGAAGAGGCACGAGCCGAACAGCAAGCGGCACTTTCGCTCGAGAGTGGTCTCGCTGAGAACGCGTTTGAGGGAGCGATAGGCCATGCCGCGATACTGCCTAAGGACATTGGGGACTTGGGGTTATTGTAGGCCTCGGCCCAGGCCGAAGCCAGATCAATGGCCCGTCGCGGACGGCTTGCAAAGATCGCGGCGAACGCTCAAAGCATGTCCAGGGGATCGACATCGACGACCCATTGCACGTCGTCGGGCGGTTGTCCGATCGCTTCGCGGGCCGCCTTGACTCCGCTGCGGAGGACCCGCCGGTCGAGCGCGCTGAGCAGGATATGAAATCGGTGTTTGCCGCGCAACCGGGCGATGGGAGCCGGAGCCGGGCCGAGAACGCGGACTGCGCAGTTGGCGGGAAAACCACTCCGCACTTCTTCCGCCAACCGCTGCGCGAATTGAAGCGTCAGCCGTTCGCTCTCACCGCGAATAATCAGCCGCACCATCGACCCCGTCGGCGGATAACCGAATTGACCCCGAATCGGGATCTCACCCTCCGCGAAGGTGACGTAGTCGTGTTGCATGGCGGCCTGCAGCGCCGCGTGCTCGGGGCTGAATGTCTGCACGAGAACTCGTCCGCCTTTCGTTCCCCGCCCGGTCCGGCCGGCGACTTGAGTCACCAACTGAAACGTCCGCTCAGCGGCGCGGAAGTCGGGGAAGTGCAGCGAAGTGTCGGCGTTGATCACTCCGACGAGTGTCACGTCGGGGAAGTCGAGTCCTTTGGCGATCATTTGAGTGCCGAGCAGAATCTTCACATCGCCGTTGCGGAAACGGGCGAAGGCGGCTTCGTGACTTCCCGCCTTTTGCATCGTGTCGCTGTCCATCCGCAGGCAATTCGCCTCCGGGAAACGGCCCCTCACTTCGGCTTCCAACTTCTGTGTGCCCAAGCCGCCGTAGCGGATGCCGTCGAAGCGGCACTCGGGACAACTCGCCGGCGCCGGCCGCTCGTGTTCGCAGTAGTGACAAACGGCGCAGTCCCCTTCGCGATGGTGAGTCAACGCGATGTCGCAATCGGGGCATTTGGCTACATGACCGCACGCCGGGCACTGGATATGAGTCGAAAAGCCGCGACGATTGAGCAACAGGATGACTTTGCCCTGCTCGCCCAGCGCCAAACGCATCGCCTGTTCGAGCGGCCGGCTGATCGCACCCCGGTAGTACTCACTGCGAAACTCGGTCCGCAAGTCGATGGCGGTCACGTCGGGCAGCGGCAAGTTCAACACGCGATCGGGCAATTCCACCAAGCGTCGTCGGCCTTTCTTGGCGAGAAAGTAGGACTCCAGCGAGGGTGTGGCCGAACCGAGCACAAGCGGCGCGTTGGCCAGGTGAGTTCGATAGAGGGCGACTTCGCGGGCGTGGTAACGCGGCGGCATGTCCTGCTTGAAGGAACTGTCGTGCTCCTCGTCGACAACGATGATTCCCAATTGCGGCGTCGGTGCAAAGACCGCGCTCCGCGCGCCGATCACGACTTGAACCTGACCGGCCGCGATCCGCCGCCAATACCAGTGCCGCTCCGAGTCGGATTGGTGGCTGTGCAAAACGGCGACTCGCTGGAACCGCGACCGAAACCGCTCACACGTTTGCGGCGTCAGGCTGATCTCGGGCACCAGTACGATCGCTTGCCGGCCGTACTGAATCACCTCCTCGATCGCCCGCATGTAGACTTCCGTCTTGCCGCTGCCGGTCACCCCGTGCAGCAAGATCGCCTCGTGTCGCTGAGCTTCGAGCGATTCGACGATCGTCGTCAAGGCGGCTTGCTGGGCGTCGTTGAGCGGCAACGCTTCGGTGCGCGCGACGGATGACTCGTCGGGGTCGCCCGTGGCAACTCGCGCCAACTGCTCATCGACGAGCCCTTTTTCCCGCAGCGCGTTGACCGGGGCTGTCGTGCTGCCGATCGCCTTAGCCACTTGTTGGGCGGTCAGCGGTTCTGCCGACGCGACCAAGTGCTCGAGCGCGGCCCGCTGCTTGGGTGGGAGTTTCAATTGCGTCAATCGCGCGGCGACCCGGTTGGGGACGGTCAACAGAGTGACTTGTCGCGTGCCCGCCTGGCCGCGGACGCCGGCCGGCACGATCGACTCGAGCGTTGGGCCCAACGGCGACAAATAGTACTCGGCCATCCATTCGGCCAGCCGCAACATTTCGGACGAGACGATGGGCGCGGCGTCGAGCACCCCGCGAATGTCGCGCAGTTTGTACTTGATTCGACCCAGCGACGCCCGCGTCTCAACGGCGACGCAATACCCCGTATTGACTCGCCCGCCCCGACCCAAGGGTACGCGGAGACGTTTCCCCACCGCCACCTTGTCGAGTTGATCGTCGGGAATCGAGTAATGGAAGATGTCCGTCGGGCCTTCCGTGAAGACCACCGCCGCGACGTGTCCCTCCTGCGCCTCGTCCATCTCCCAAGGCGCCGGGTCCGTCTCGAATAATTGTCGCTGATTGCCAGAACTCATCCGCGCTCGCCCACCCGCAGTTGCTCGTGCAGTTGCTTCGCTCCGTCATCACGCCATTGTGCGTTTGTGCGTCTGTGCGATCGTCTGTGCAATCGTCTGCGCAATCGCCTGTGCAATGGCCAACCATCCCGGTCACCGTTACGATACCAGAGTCGTTCGCGCGTGGCAGCCAGCCGCGCATAGCGACTCGGACGAGAATCGGTGAACAGATGCGAATTGGTGTTTTCGGCGGAACTTTCAATCCCGTGCACTACGGCCATCTGTTGGTCGCTGAGACCTGCCGTGAGCAATGCGAGCTGGACGAGGTCTGGTGGGTCCCCGCAGCGACTCCGCCCCACAAGCAGGATCAAACGCTGGCCGACGGCAGGCAACGCGCGGAGATGGTCGAGTTGGCCGTCGCCGGACATCCGGCGATGCGCGTGCTCACCCGGGAGCTCGAACGAGGCGGCGTGAGTTACACGGTCGACACGCTCGCGCTGATCCGAGACGAACGCCCCGACGACCAGCTGTTCCTCCTCATGGGAGCCGACTCGCTTGTCGATCTGCCCACCTGGCGACAACCGCAGCGGATCTGTGAGTTGGCGACGCCGCTCGTCGTCAGCCGCGCCGGTTCGCCGGAGCCTCACTGGGAGGCGTTTCGACCCTTTTGCGACAACGATCGCCTCGAACAACTCAAACAGCTGAGTGTCGACATGCCCATTGTGGAGCTAAGCAGCACCCGCATTCGGCAAGCCGTCCAATCCGGCCGCAGCATTCGCTTTCAAACTCCGCGGTCGGTTGAAGAGTATATCCAGGCGAACGGACTCTATCGCCGCCAGCCCATTTGAACCCCAGAGGCGCGTTGGCAGACGCGGCCGACCAATGCCCAAAGTATTCTGGTTTCGAGACTTCGTGCCACAGATGACGCAGGATCCAGGCATCTTGCGAATGGCCGAGTACGAGGATTTTGAAGAAGCCGTCGTCGAGGCTAACCAATGGGTGCGGCAGAATCGCATCCACGTGCTGCAGATCGAGACGGTCGTCCTCCCCAACATCTGGAGCCCCTATGAGGAGGGCACAACCGACTCCTCGCTAGGCACACGGGGCGGCGCGCCGAGCCACTGGCACCAGTTTGTTCGCGTTTGGTTTGAAACCGATGAAGAGGTCGTCGCCGCCGCTCGCCAAGCGACTCACGATGCGATTCACGGTCGTCCAGTTCATGACGCCGGTGATGAAGGCGCTGATCACACCACGGATCCGCCGGGTGAGCCAAGCGCTGGGCCAGACCAAACCGCTACCGGCGATGAAGAGTGAGGGAGAAGAGAAGAGTGGAGTGGGGAGAAGAGTTCCGTCAGGCAGCGCGACGGCGGAGCTCAAATAGCTCGCGGAGCTCTTCCCGCAATTCGATCGTGTGAATCCCGGGCTCGTTCTGCAGCGCTTCGACAACCTGATCCAATTGTTCGATCGTGTTCAGCGCCAGGTCCACGAACATCCACTTTTGACCGCCGAACTCGCAGGCTCCGCCGCCGCCTTGGCCGAGCCATTCATGGCGGACTTGAAAACCTAGTTGTTGGGCTACTTGCAGAGACTCTTCCAACAGTTCGACCGTGTGCATCCTAGCTCACCTAGCTTGCCTGCTTCCGTGACGATTCCCTTCCGACAGGTGCAGCTGCGAATTATAGCGGGAACCGCTGCAGTCACGAACATCGATTCGTCGATATCAAAAGCTGGCGTAACTGGCTTCGCGACAATGGTTTAAGGGATTCCTGTCGGGCAAGACACAGAGGTTGACGGCGAAATCAGAAGCTCGCGAATTTGACCATCCATGGCAGGATTTGACGGTCAGGCGACAGCTACAAAGGGCGCACGCAAAAAATGAGCATCCAAGGAAGTCAAGCGATGAGCAGTTCACGGACCGAGACGCATCCCAGTTTGGAAGAGCAGAT
>JASMLW010000551.1 GCA_030748485.1 Pirellulaceae bacterium | reverse complement strand
CGCAAACACTAGCCGTCGATGAAGACCGTCTACCGCGGTGACCGTGGCGAAGTCGTCTTGGAGGAGTACAACGACCGCGGAATTTACCGTTGGCCCACTATCGAACCCAAGCGACTCTGTTCCGGATTCGTCAATCCCGGTTCGTTCGACGAAGCGCTGGACCAACACCACCACGTTCTCGATCTCGCACCTTTCGCGCTCTCCTTGGGGTCGCTCGATTGCGAATCGCTGAATGTCATGTTCGGTTTCGATTTCACCTATCGAGGCAACCACAATCAGTTGCTCATCGACGCCCTCGGCGTGGCGCCCGGCTTCGAACGATTGGCTGAAATGCCGGGAGCGACCATCATCTGCAACGAACCGTCATTGCAGTTCTCTTTGGACGAAGAGTGTCGCGTGCAATGCCGTTTGAGCATCGAGACGCGGACGACGGCCTATCACGTGCGGACGGGTGAGTACCCGGAAGAGCAGTTGAGTGTCTATCTGACGGCCCGCCGATACGGCAGCATGGACCCCGGTGAAACGTACGTGGACGCGATGAACAAACTCGCCGTGATTTCCCGCGACGTCGTCGACGCCTACGTGATCGACCAGATTCTGCGTCCGCTGCAGCAGACGATCGCCATCAAGTAGCGCTTGCGGCAAAGCCGCCACGCGGCTCTTTTGGTTGCTGCTCAGGACTCCGAGGGCCCCCTCTTTCGCCAGTTGTTCGCTGGTCGTCAAGCAGTCGCTGACGATGTATCCTATACAGCTCGAATACGCTTCACTTCCACGGAGTCAATCATGCGACCTTTCCAGTGGTTTGCGTTCCCTTGTTGCGTGGCGGTTCTCCTCACACTTGGATGTGGCGGCGACTCCGTCGACAACAGCGCGACGGGGACCGGCGCGGCCGCCGGCGGTTCCGCGAGCGGCTCACCCGACTCCAGCGGCTCCGGCGGCGGCGACGCGACTCAGACCAAGGGCGTGATTGGCTTCTCCGCCCTCACCCTGAAGAACCCGTTCTTTAAAGTCATCGCCGATTCGATGAAAGCGGAAGCCGAGCGGCATGGCTACGAGGTGCTGGTCAACGACGCCGAACGGGACGTAGCGACTCAGTCCAAACACATCGAGAACTACATCACGCAAGGCGTGACGGCGATTGTCATCAACCCGGCCGACCGCGTCGCCATCGGTCCCGCCATCAAGAAGGCGAATGACGCCGGCATTCCCGTCTTCACCAACGACCTTCAATGCGTGGCTGAAGATGTGAAAATCGCCGGGCACATCGGCACCGACAACCTACAAGGCGGTCGCCTGGCCGGTGACGCGATGATTGAGGCAATCGGTCAAACGGGCGGCAAGGTGCTCATCCTCCACTTCGCGCAGGCGAATTCGTGTGTGTTGCGAGTGCAAGGATTCAAGGAGGTCATCGGCAAACACAACGGGACGGCCAAGGACAACGCAATCGAATTGGTCGCCGAGTTGGATGGCGGTGGCTTGCGCGATGAGGGATTCAAGGCCGCCTCGGACGCCTTGCAGGAGCACCCCGATCTAGCCGGCGTGTTCGCGATCAACGATCCATCCGCCCTGGGCGCGCGCAAGGCGCTGGAACAAGCGGGCATTGAGGATCAAGTGACGATCATCGGTTTTGACGGTCAATTGGAAGGCAAACAGGCGATCAAGGACGGAAAGATCTATGCGGATCCCATTCAGTTTCCAAAGAAGATGGGCGAGGTCAGCGTGCGGAATATCCTCCGTTATTTGGACGGCGACGAATTCGAACAAGTTGAGTTGATTCCAACCGAGTTGTACCGCAAGTCCGACGGCGAGAAAGATCCCGAATTGAAATAATCGACAGCACGCGCCGTACACGGCAAGTCTTCGTCGCAGGTCGAAACAAGCCACACATGACGCCCTTCGACGAATCTGCTCCGCTGCTGGAAATGACTGACGTGGTGAAGTCGTTTCCCGGCGTCCGCGCGTTGGACGGCGTCGGTCTCTCGCTCCACGCTGGAGAAGTGCTGGCCTTGCTGGGCGAGAATGGGGCGGGCAAGAGCACGTTGATCAAAGTGCTCGGCGGAGCCCTCTCACCCGACGCCGGAATCATCAAGATCCGCGGGCGGCAGGTGAGGATCTCGAGCCCTCAGAACGCCCAGCAGCAGGGCATTGGCATCATCTACCAGGAGTTCAACCTGGTGCCGGCGCTGTCGGCTCGCGAGAACATTTTTTTGGGTCAAGAGCCGAGTCGCTGGGGATGGCTCCCCGCCCGTGAAGAACACCGGCAAGCCCAACGGCTCTTCGAACGATTGGGGGTCTCGATCGATCCGGAAACGCGCTGCGGTCGTTTGAATGTCGCTCAGCAGCAGATCGTCGAAATCGCCAAAGCGTTGGCGCTGAACGCCAAGATTCTCGTCATGGACGAACCGAGCGCAGCGCTCTCGCCGCGAGAAGTCGACTCGCTGTTGAGAATTGTCGACGAGCTTCGCTCACAAGGATTGGGGATCATCTACATCAGTCATCGTCTCGACGAGATCTTTCGAATCGCCGACCGGGTCACCGTGCTCCGCGACGGCGGACATGTCGGCACGCGGCCGCTGGAGGAACTGACGCGCGAATCGATGATCGAGATGATGGTCGGTCGAACGCTGGGCAATGAACATCCGAAGCACGCAGCCGTTCTCGGCGAAGTGCGGCTCGAAGTTCGCAACTTGCGGCGAGCCGGCGCGGTGAACGATGTCTCTTTCACCGCGCGAAGCGGAGAGATTCTGGCGATCACCGGCCTGGTCGGCGCCGGGCGTACAGAGACTGTTCGTCTGGTCTTTGGAGCCGATCGACGCGATTCCGGCGAAATACTCATCGATGGACGCGCCGTACGCATCCGCAACCCACGGCAGGCGATTCGCTCTGGAATCTGTTTGTTAACGGAAGACCGCAAATCACAAGGGCTCGTCTTGAGCATGACGGTTCAAGAGAACTTCGGCCTGCCCAATTCGCGCGAGTTCGCGCCGCTGGGTTTTATCAACGCCCAGAAGGAGTCGCGCGCGTTTTCTTCCTTCGTCGACCAGTTGAGCATCCGCACCAGCGGGCGGCGTCAGCTGGCCGGGCAACTCTCCGGTGGAAACCAGCAGAAGGTCGTCATGGCCAAGTGGCTGCAAGCCAACGCCGAAATCGTCATTTTCGATGAACCGACGCGCGGAATCGACGTCGGCGCAAAATACGAAGTCTACTTGCTGATGAACCAGTTGGCCGCCGCCGGCAAGGCGGTCATTATGATCAGCAGCGAGTTGCCCGAAGTGCTGGGAATGGCCGATCGGATCCTCGTGATGCGCGGCGGGCGCGTCTCTGGCGAGATCGCTGACGTCGCCGCGGCAACGCAGGAGCAGATCATGTCGCTCGCAGTCGAGTCCTGAAAGTACTATCGATGAAACGACTCTTTGCCGCCAAAGCGATCAGCGACTACGGCTCACTCGCCGTACTGCTGTTGCTCTGCACCTACTACAGCTTCGCGACGATCAGCGAGCAGCACCCGGTGACGGTCTCCGCCGGCGTGCAGGTCGCCGATCGCATCCTGGCGGACCATCCTCGGGCCAATGTGGTGATCGCCGTCCGAGACAACAGGTCGGACCGCGAGTTTTCGGACGCGATTGTGCGGACGATCGAAGCCGGCGGCGGCGCGGTCGTTGCGGTCGCCGCCGGCGATATCAATGAAGCCCCCCGTGTCACGAAACAGACACTCCGCTCGGCTGCCAGAGGCGCCGAGCGCATCCACGCCATCGCCACGCATCATGTCGGCACGCGCTGGGGACCGTTGAAACAGGACTCGCTAACAGCCCTCGCGACAGACCACCCGTCCCTGCAAAACGTCCGAGTCTATTCACCGGCGAGCTACCGGTGGCCAAGTTTTCTCACATGGCGGAATCTCACCAACATCGTCCAGCAGAATGCGGACATCGCCATCATCGCGATCGGCATGACGATCGTCATCATTACGGCCGGCATCGATCTCTCCGTTGGCAGCCTACTCGCGTTTAGCGGCGTGCTCACCGCAATTTCGATCCAGCGGATGGGCGGCCAGGACCTGGGCGCGTTCTGGATCCTGGTCGGTTGCCTGGGGGGCGTCGCCGCTTGCGCGGCGGTGGGAGCGATCTCCGGGGTCATGGTGACAGTCGCTAGGATTCCCGCGTTTGTCGTCACGCTCGGCATGATGATGATCATTCGCGGACTGTCGCTCAAGTCGGCCGTCAGCTACCAATCGGCCATTACGGGTGGCACCAGTGCAACGCCCGAGGCGATCAAGATCGAGGCGACGTCCTTCTATTGGCTGGGAAACGAGAGCACCTTGGGCGTGCCGAATCCGATCCTCCTGATGCTCGCCCTCTACGTGATCGCCCACGTCGTAATGAATCACACGACATTCGGTCGCTATATCTACGCTGTCGGCGGAAACCCTGAAGCCGCGCGATTGTCGGGAGTTCCCGTCACGCGTGTCTTGATCCTGGTTTACGCTCTTTGTGGAGCGATGGCCGGGCTCGCCGGCACCCTTGACTCATCGCGCTACGAGGGCGGACGGCCCAACGCCGGTGAGCTTTACGAGTTGCAGGCGATCGCCGCGGTCGTTGTCGGCGGCGCGAGCCTGAGCGGCGGCGAGGGCAAGGTGTTCGGCACTCTGATCGGCGCGCTGATCATCGCCGTGATCGGCAACGGCCTGCACATCGCCGGCGTCTCCGGCTACGACGAGATGGTCGTCTTCGGCGGACTCATCCTCGCCGCTGTGATGCTCGACCAGATCAAGAAGCGACTCACATAGTCGCCTCCTTCCCCAGCGTGAGTGGTTAAACATCGCAGATCGAGCGGCCGAACCGCTTGCGGACGATGTCGACGCCCTCGCCCGAAAGTGGATTGTTGCGAAGGTTCAGGTACCGCAGTTCATCCAAGTACGTCGACTTGGCGATCGCGCGGGCGCCGAGCAGACGGATCTGGTTTGATTCCAGGATCAAATACTCCAGCGACTCGCAAATCGGCGACTCGACAAGCGCCTTGACTCCCCGATTGTGCAGTCCGTTCTGGCTGAGGTCGATCATTCTTAGCGATCCCAACGCCATTGAAGAAGCGAGCACCTCAGCGCAGCTGTCGGGCTCTAAAAGCGCACCGGGCATCAGCAGGCGTTGGAGCTTGGAGAGATGCAGCGTGCCCAACAGATGCTGCATCGAATCGGGAGTGAATTGACCGGACAGGCAGAGACCGTCGAGCAACTCGAGCTGCGAACACGCGGCGATCTCGAAGGCTTGCAGATGGGCTTCATGAATCCAGACTGTGCGAACGGGGTGCGTGAAAAGCCGGTCGGCGTGGCGAGCAAAGTCCTTGCCCGTCAGTTCCACAAACTCGACAAAGCCACGGCGAAAGGTCTGCTTGGAAGTGAACGTGGGCAAATCGCCCAGCCAGATGTCGCCGTACTCTTGTTGCAGAGTCGCCTCGCGAACAGCCAATTCCGCTTCCACGTCGACAGAGTCATCGTATTCGAACTCGTCGTGATCGCGACGTTCGTCGCCGCGGTGTGGAGGCCGTCCCTCTCTCAATGCGGCCAACTGAAGTTGCACGCGGATGAACTCGCCGCGCGGATCAGCTTGTTCGGAAAGCCAATCGGCGTACATCCAACGCGGTCCGTCGTCCGCCGGATTGGCGGCGATGGCGCTGAGAAACTGCTCGTGCATGGATGATCGAAGTCGGCGTGCGTGGATTGAACGCCGCCATTCTACGCGGCTTCCTCGTCTCGCACTTCCTCATTCCACATGTCGGGCGATTCCCAAGTGAACATCTTGTCGTACTCGGCGTCGCCCTCAGCGAACAGCGGCTGGTCCGATTCCTGATCCTCGAGCCAACCGTCGCCGGCCGCTTCTGTTTCCTCTTCCTCTTCTTGATCGTCCGCCGCCGCAGCTACTTCTTCACACTCTTCTTCACACTCCTCTTCGGCCTCCGCCGCTTCTTCCTCCTCCTCGTACTCATCCTCTTCGTATTCCTCTTCGTCGTCTTCGGCGACGATTTCTTCGTCCTCCTCCGCCTCTTCCTCGTCCTCGTACTCCCACTCCTCTTCATCCTCGGCTTCCGCGTCCTCGGCTTCCGCGTCCTCGGCTTCTTCATCTTCGGCGACGACTTCATCCTCATCGTAGTATTCGTATTCGTCCTCAGCGTCCGCCTCGACTGCCTCCACCACATCCTCAGCGACGACTTCCTCTTCTTCCTCCCAGACTTCCTCGGCGATCTCCTCGGCGATCTCCTCGACCGCGATCGGTTTCTGCTTGGTCGCTCCGGCTACTTCCAGATGGCTGGGCAGCAAGCGAACTTCGACCTTAGCGCTTTTGAACAACTTGGTGATGTGTTCGTGGCATGTGAAGAGCAACAGTTGATGCCCTTCTTTGGCGAATTCACGGAGGACGCGAACGGCCGACTTGGCGCGACGAACATCGAGGTTGACGAGCACATCGTCGAGCACGAGCGGCAGCATGGCTCCGCGCCGCGCGTAGGCCGAGGCCAACGCCAGCCGCAACGACAGAAAGACAGCTTCCCGCGTACCTCGGCTCAGCACGTCTACCGACAGCGACTCACCGCGCAAATCGTCGACGTAAAGTATGTCGTCGGTCAGGGGCGTCCAAACTCGCGTGTACTGTCCATCGGTGAGGCTCTTGAGAAACCGCGAGGCCTCGCGCAAAGTCTCCGGTTGCCGGTCCGACTCATAAATCTTGCGGGTCGATTCGAGCAACAGACAACTGACGCTGAGCACTTGCCAACGGCGGATGGACTGCCGCAGTTGCCTTTCGATCGTATTCAATTCCAACCGCACTTCGGCAAGCCGCCGGTCTTCGGCGAGGGACTTCATCTCCTGCTGATGTGCTCCCATCTGCTGGTGCAATTCGGAGAACCGGCCCTGCGACTCTTGAAGCTGGGCGATCAGTCGCTCCCAGCGCGATTCCAACTGCGACTCGTTCGTCGTACGCAGCAGCTGTTCGAGTTCTTCTTCCGTGAAATTCCCGCCCAGGATGCTGGCGAGTTCTTCGGTGACGCGATTGCACGCAATGCTCAGTTCCTGGTGCCGTTCAAATCGCTCGCCCAAATCGTGGAGTGAATCTTCATCGGATACGCCGGCTTTATCCAGCAGGGACGCGCGTTCGACATTCAACTCCCGCAGATTGCCGTTGTATCGAGCCGCCTCACGACTCAGCTGCCGAAACTGCCGCTTCATCGCTGTTCGACGCTCGACTAGTTGGCGTTGACTGGAGGCCTCGTGGGCCAGCTGATTGAGTCGTTCCTGCGGCGCGTCGCCGATCGGCACGACGTCGACATCGCGAAGCAACTGTTCAATCCGCCCGGTGACCGACGTCAGTTCGCGATCGCGGGCTTCCAACTCCTCGCGTCGCAGGTCGATCTGCTTGCGCGTCGTGCTCATCTGGCGGCAGGCGGAAGCAACTTGCCGCACGTGCTTGGGAGAGAGGTTGCCCGGCAGCCCGGTCTTCTCGACCGACGTCTTCCAGGTTTGCTCGGCCGACTTGACTTCGCGCCGGGCAGAGTCGACGCGGGCTTCCGACTGCTCGTAGCGTTGTTCGCACTCGCTGAGCGTCTGCTTCATGGGGACGAGCGACTCGAGCGATTTCAGCTCCTGCTCGGCGTCCTGCAGTCGGCTGTCGACGGCTCCGCCCTGTTTGGGCAAGTGCCTGTCGATCTCGTCCCGCTCCTGCGCGGCCCGGTCGATCTGTTCATTGAGCATCCGCAGTTGCCGTTCGCAGTTCTCCAATTCGATTTGGGAATTGCGTTCCATGATGAACTTGATGCCAAAGCCGAGGGCCGAGGCGAGCAGGCCGACCACGACGCCGATCATGCCCGTTACGCCTAGACTCTGCGTCTTGAAGAAAAAGGCCAGCGTCAGAAGCACGGCTCCGCCGATAATGGCCACACCACAATAGAGGTGGTGATGGGGGTGCAGCACCTGGTCTTCCATCAGGTCGAAGCGGTCGTCCTCGAGTTCATCGCGACGACGAGTCATCTTCTCCAGCTTTTGCTCGACCTGAATCCGGCGCCGGATCAAGCCGACGCGGTCACCGGCTTGCTCCATCGACGAATCGAAATCCTCGCAGCCGGCCTCGACCTTCGCCAATTCGAATCGCTCGGTCTCCCGTTCCAATTCCGACTTCGCTTCCTCGCAGCGTCGCTCCGTCTTCTTCAAACGCTGCCTGCAATCCCGCACTGCGCGAGCCGGTGCGCGGAGAACGTTGAGCGTACGTGAGTTAATATCGGGTAGCGTCTGAATCTTGACCCCCGTCTCGACCGCGAGCTGGGATCGTTGAGCCTGCAATTCGTTTTCCAGATCGGCGACTTCCGGAGCCACTCGTTCGATCTGGTTTTGCAGCGATGCGATCCACTGAGCGTGTTCGCCCAAGGCTTCAATGCGGGCGACTTGCGACCACAGTTGCCGATTGATGGGAAGCGCCAACGCCTCCTCCTTGATCGCCTGCCGCTGCGCTTGCAATCGCTCGAACTTGCCGCGCCGCTTGCGGATCGTGGCGTTCAGACGCTTGATGCGGTCCAGGGCGTCGATCGGCAGCTCGGCGACGGCTCCCATCGACTGGATCTGCTTGCGGAGGTTGTCGCGTTCGAGCCATCGCGAGTGAACCTGCATGCCGATCTCAACCAACCGCGACTCCCGTTCCAACTCACCTGATTGGAGCTCCAGTTTGTCCACTTCGCGGCGCATCGCTTCGCGCTGGGCCGCCAAGTGCGTCCAGCGGCGCGTCCCCTGCGAGAGATCCTCGAGTTCACGTTCGAGCAATTCCTTTTTTTCCATCAAGGCGACGATCTCGGAAGGACGATCGTCCGCCGCCAGCAAGCTGCGCCGCTCCCTCGTCAGTCCCCGCATCACATCGACAAGTGACACGCGATCGACACCCGTCGTGAGTTTGTAGAGCTGATCGGCCGCTTCGGTGTCGTTGAGTGACCCGAGTTCCTGCAATTCGCGCAGCCCGATCGCGAAGACATTATTGAAAATTGACTCATCGACGCCTGTCAGCAACGTCGTCAACTGGTGCTGACCCTGGACAGTCCCGTCGGCGGCCGTGACAGCCACCTGGCCAAGATGATTGGCGTCGTCGGACGACGTGTTGCGACCGATCGCATAGCTGCCTGTCGACGATCTCACACCCAGGACGCCGCCCGCGGCGCCGCCGTGGATGGGAGGCAGGTAGCGGCGTCGCCGATCCGACGAGAAACCGTACAAGACCGTGCGAACGAATTGCATCAACGTCGTCTTGCCGGCCTCGTTCGGGCCGTAGAACAACGTCAGCTTGTCGGAAAGCTCATCGACGTCCAGACCTGACCAAACACCAAATCCATCGACTCGAATATCTGTAATCTTCACAATCGAACTCCCTTTCGCCGCCCGCAGGTTCGCTAGCGTTCTCCCTACGCATCGCGTCCGCCGCCAAGCAGGTCGGCGCCGAGCACCGCTGCTTCGCGAAGGATCCTGTCAGGCGAATCGATGTAGTGCATGTCGGCCGCCGCCGACAGCGTGCCTGCCTGGTGTTTTTCGGAGAGCAAGGAGCTGAGGTCCAGAATGCTTTCCTCTTGCTGTTGGATTCGACGAGCGGCTCGCAGGAAATCGCCGCGAATCGTGTCCTCTTCATACCAGTGCGTCGGCAATCGATCCGGCAATCCGATGGTCAGACTGCCCGTCCAAACAGCCGGCGCGTGATGTCCGTATTTCTTTCGCAGCCACTCGACCGTCTCGGCCGCCAACTTCTCGCCACGCAGTTGCGCGGCGAGCCCACCCCCGCACTGGATCGTCCAGTCGACAAGCACGGGCCGATCGCCCGCGTCCGTCACAATCGCCTGCACGCGATCCTGGAGTTGCTTTCGCAAATCGTCTTCGTCGGCGTCGGGCTGGAGCGAGATTGTCTCGTCGCGCCATCGCACCACGTCGGTGGGGATCATTTGGGTGCGAGTTGTACCCTCTTCGCTTACCTCGACAACGGTGCAGCCGTGCTGCCCCGCCTCCTCGGGCTGGCGTCCTTGAGGGGCGCCGGGAAACTGAGCGACCGCGTTGGCTTCGATCGACAGGACCTTCCGCGGCCGTCGACCGCCGAGCGCCCAGTAATCGATCGTCGCGATGCCGTTCAGACTCGTCGGCTCGATCTCACCGTACGCCAACCCGATCGCGTAAGCGCCCGGGCTGTCCGAACGAAAATCGGCCGGCCGCACTTGCCTGCGGCCGTTGTAACTCTGGCCGATCAGCGTGGCGATCGCGCTCTCTCCACGAAAGTGCGACACCTCCTCGATGCGATGTGGAAAGCGGTAGACACATGACGGCAAGGGGACCGATTCGGGCCACTGCTGCTGCTGATCGTCCTCACCCCCAATCCAATAGACGGCGATCTCCTCCTGCTGCAATCGCTCCAGTTGATCGAGCAAGAAAGATATCACGCGGGGCCCGGCCAACTGCGGCTGCAAGACGTCGCCGCACAGCAAGACGAAATCGACGTTCTCGATGATCGCCGCGTCGAATACTTGCTCGGCGGCTCGCAACGGTGCGTCGATCAGTACGTGCTTGAGGTGTTGGGGAACTTCGACTAAGCCCCCAACCGGGCGATCGAGATGAAGGTTGCTGGTGTGTAAAAACCGGAACGACTCAGCCATCTGCACCTCCGTGCGCAGTTGCGGTTTCGACGTGAATTGCGGCTATCGCGATGAGCGCCGGCTTGAGTACTCTTCTCTATCTCGACTGTCTCGACTGCGACTCCGGCGATCTCCGCTCGAGTCTCTCGATCGGCTCGCTTCCCGATCCAGCCTCTCCTCGTCCTCTTCCTCTTCCAGCCGTCCGCGCCCGCGTCTACGACCTCGCATGTCGTCGACCATGTCGCGGTATCGGTTGTAGACACCCCAAGCCACTACGGCCAAGTAG
>JASMLW010000550.1 GCA_030748485.1 Pirellulaceae bacterium | reverse complement strand
TCATCCGCGCCAATTGGAACGGTGGCGATCTTGTGGCCCATCTTGATCGGCTCGGCCACCTCAATGGTCGCACCACCGCAGTCGATGCGGTCACCCGATTGCAACGGGCGAGCGGCGACACAGATGTTGTCGTCGGGGTGCAAGAAAATGGCGTCCACTGGATTCGCGGGCATGTTTTGCCTGGGGGATGTTGTGGCTTAAGGGACCGAGTGTCGTCTGCTGGGTGCGGGCGGATGGACCTAGCAGTGTTTCCCGGCGGCATCGGAAACTCAAGAGGCGGACGGGTTTTGCCGGAAAAGCGGGCGGGCGTGGGGAGCGAATCCACTCGGTTCGGGATCGGAAACCCCTTGGCGGTCGTCTATACTAGAGCAAGCAATTCTCAGCCCGATCGGCGCGCCGTGGGAACGGGGGCAACGCGTCGTAAGCCAATTCGAAGCACTGCCTTAGGCGCTCGAAACCACGGTGAATCATGGCGACCGTCACCAATCCAACCGCCCCTCCCGCCGATGTCAATCAGCAGTTTATCCGGCAGCAGCTGCAAACCACTCGCCGCCAGGTCAAATTGGTTGAGATCTTCGCGCGAGTTCTGTTGCTGATCGCGCTGTCTCTCTCCTATCTCTTGGCGGTGGCGATCGCCGACCACTGGCTGCTTCCATTGAGCGCGCTGGGCCGGTGGGTCGCGCTCGGCGCGCTGCTCTCATTCGCGGCGTTGTACACGCTGCGTTACGTGGCTCCCGCCATTCTGTTGCGGGTGAATCCGCTCTTCGCCGCGCAGACGATCGAGCAGGGTTCGAGCGGCCTGAAGAACAGTCTGATCAACTTTGTCATGCTGGACGACAATCGAGGCGGTTTGCACGAGGCCGTGTTTGGGGCGATTCGACAGCGAGCAGTGCGCGATCTTCACACAGTCGACGTCGACGCCACGGTCGATCGCGGGCAGTTGATTCGCGGTGGTTACTTGTTGATTGGCGTGCTGGTTGTCGCGGCCGGGTATATCATTTTTTCTCCCAAGAGCACGATGCAGTCGATTGGCCGCGTCCTGGCTCCCTGGACCAGCGCGACAGCGCCTTCCCGCGTGCGCATCTCCTCGGTCGAGCCCGGCGACGCGACGGTTCAGTTCGGCGATCACGTCGATGTTCGCGTCTCGGTCTTCGGACTGCGCGAGACTGACAACGTGTCGCTGTTCTACTCGACTGCCGACCGGCAAACCGTCGACGCCCGCGTGCCGTTGGAGCTTTCCGCGAGCGGTCTGTTTTACGAAGGGCGGTTTCCGCCCCATCCCAACGGCGCTCAGCAATCGGTCACTTACCGGATCGAGGCGGGCGACGCGAAGTCTCGACTGTATGCGTTGGACGTCGTCGCCGCCCCCACGATTGTCGTCGACTCGGTTGAGTTCGCTTATCCGGCGTATACCAAGCTCCCGCCTCACAAGCAGCAACAGCCGGACATTCGCGCGCTCGAGGGAACTCGTGTAACCGTGCGGGCTCGAGCCAATCGGCCGATCAAATCCGCATCTCTCGAGTTGTCCGGCGGCGAAGGTGGTCGCGATCCGGCGATCGTGACGATGGAGTACAAAGATGTGGAAGCCTGGGCGACGATGACGATGGAATCGGCGCGGGGAACAGCGCCGCACTTCACGCAATACCGGATCCGCTTTCTCGACGAAAACGGCGACGCCAATCGAGACCCAATCGCCCACGGCGTCGAGGTCATCGCGGACATGCCGCCCGTCGTGCAGATCACCCAACCCGAACGCCGCAAGGTCGAAGTTCGCGAGGACGGCAAGCTGGATATCATCGTTCGCGCGCTCGATCCAGATTTCGGGCTCGCCGAAGTTGAGTTTTACGCTGCGGCGGGCGGTGCTCAGGTCATGCGCAGTATCCGCAAACACGACGCCGTCCGCGGGCAGGTCAGCGAGCAGTTCACATTCCAACCCCGCAAGCTCGGTCTCAAGTCGGGAGATCAAGTTCTCTATCGCGCGACGGCTCGCGACAATCGCGTCGCGCCCACGGGTTCGCCGGAAGCCAACGAAGAGGCGACCGAGGACTACTACATTGTCGTGACCGATCCCATCCGGCCGGCCGAATCCGAACCGGGCCAGGGCGCCGACAATCGCCAGGGCGGTGAGGGCGACGCCGGCCAGCAGCCGCAGGATCCCGACGCGTCTGGGGGCGCGGACGACCCGATGGATGGCGGCGGCAAAGACGGACCGCAGGGACAGCCGCCCAACGATCGCCCGATGACTCCCGACACGAACTCGAACTCGCAAAACAAACCCGAGAACCCGGACAAGGGCGATTCGGGTGACGCGGGTGATATGAAGACGACGGATCCTGGCGCCGGCAACGAAGACTCCGGCAACGAAGACTCCGACAACAAAGATCCAGAGCAGGGCAAAGACGAGAACTCACAGGGCGCCGGCGATCAAGGCGAGAAGAAACCGATGGACGGCGGCTCGGGCGGCTCCGGCGGATCGCCGATGCCGGGCGAGAACGGCGGCGAATCGGGCAAGGGCGCGCCGATGAGCGGCGGATCGGCTCAGTCGCAATCGCCGTCCGCCGGGTCGGATGCTCAATCCACGTCGCAAGGAGGCGCCGGCCAAAACACGAAGCCGTCAGACACCGCCGGCGGGCCCCAGGTGAACAAGCCGGGCAGCGGCGATCCGTCCGCACCGGGTCAAGCCGCCCCACAGGATGGCTCACCGGGTCAAGGTGGCGGCGGAGAATCCACCTCGGACGGCCAAACAGGTGAAGCTCAGCGAGACGAACCGCTGCATCCGGGCGAGGCGATCGAGCAGATTCAGGACCACGCAAAGAAACAACCGCAAGGCGGTGGCGGCAGCGGGCAGGGACAGTCGGCTGATAGTCAGCGGCCGCAGGGAGCCGAAGGTGCTCGTCAGGATCCAGGCGGCCAGCCGGGCGCGACCGAGGCGGGGCGCAAACCGCAAGGCGGTTCCTCCCAACAAGCGGGCCAGGCGGACTCCCAGAACGCTCCCATGGACGGAGACGGCGGCGGCGACGCCAAGGAGCCCGGCGCCGGCGGGCGGAAACCCCGCTTGCTCGACAACAAGCAGGCAGCCGGCGATCAGCAACAGGGCGATGGCAACGAAGGCGGCAACCCTCAAGGCGGAGCTCAACAAGCTGAGCAGCGCGCTCCCGGCGAGAAAAGTCCCGACAGACAGCAGGGAGCCGGCCGCGGCGACAACGGCCAGACGGGAAGCGGTCGCAGTGAGCAGAACAAGGATGGGTCGGCGCAAGCGATCGAAGACAACAAGCAATCGAAAAAGCAACGCCAAGCTGACAACGCCGGCGCGCAACCCAACAACGACCCGCAGTCGCCTTCGATGAGCAAGAAGCAATCGCAGGCTCAGGGAGATAGCGGTGGTGATCGCAGCGGCAGCGGGCAAAAAGGCGGCGGCCAGGGTGGCCCGCAGCCCGGCAACGACAAGGCGGGACAACAGTCGTCGGCCGACGAGGGAGCTGGTGCGGCCAACGAATCGGGGAGCGGCGAGACGTCCGATTCCGGCGGCGACAAACAGCGATCCCAAGATGCGACCGGCGTCCAAGGCGACGAAAAAGGACCCGGCAGCCGTTCTCAGGTGGGGAGCGAGCAGCAAGGTGGCGGCCCGCCTCGAGCAGATCAGCAGTCTCCGCGAGAACAGAACTCGAAGTCGAACAAGACGGGCCAGAAACAGACCGGCGGCGGCGGACGACCGTCCGGAGGCGGCGGACTGGAACCCGACGGTGAGGGAGGCAGCCCGTCTCAACCGATCCGCGATGTGGCCGACGGCGACCCCGCCAATCTCGAGTACGCGCGGAAAGCGACCGACCTGGCGCTCGATTACCTGAAGCACAATCCGGCCGATCAAGAGTTGCTCGACAAGTTGGGCTGGACCCCTGAGGAGGCTCAGCAATTTGTCAACCGCTGGGAGAAGTTGAAGTCGTCCGCCCGCGAATCCGATGTGGGTAAGCGTCAACTCGATGAAAACCTCCGCAGCCTGGGCTTGCGGCCGGGAGTTTCTCAGACGAGACGGCAAGCCACGCGGAACGATCAGTCTCGCGGCCTGCGACAAGACGGTGGCGTGCGCGGCATTCCCGCCGAGTATCTCGAGCAGTTCAACGCGGCGCGGCGCGGCATGGCGCGGGGCTCCAAGCGGCCAACTCAACAAAAGCCGGCCGAGTAGGCAGGCGCAGCAGGCAGGCGCAGCAGGCAGGCGCAGTAGGCTGAGCTTTCGCGGCCGCAATCGAGGCGCCAGTGACGATCGTCGAGCCGACGGCTAGGATGATTGGATCGCAATCGGCGAATCCCACTCCGACGTCGCGCGTTGAGCAGATGATAATCCCCCGTTACCTGGCGTCGTTCGATCCCAAGCAGCTTCCGCACTTCTTCACCGACTTGCTGATTGTCGGCGGCGGTCTGGCCGGGCTGAGGGCGGCCAACGAAGCTCACCCGGACGTCCGCGTGCTGGTGGTCACGAAGGACGAGATCGATCAGTCCAACAGCACCTACGCGCAGGGCGGCATTGCCGGCGTGCTCAGCCCCGACGACGATTTCGAGAGTCACGTTCGCGATACGCTCGAAGCCGGCGGTGAGCTCTGCGACCCGGTGATTGTCGCGCGGGTCGTTCGCGAGGCTCCCGAGAGAATCCAAGAGCTGATGACTTGGGGCACGAACTTCGATCGGGATGATCGCGCGAGCCTGATGTTGGGGCGCGAGGGCGGGCACAGCCATCACCGCATTGTCCACGCGTTGGGCGACGCGACCGGCAAGGAGGTGATGCGGGCGGTCATCCAGCGGACCACCGAGTTGCCCAACGTGACCGTCTGGCGGAACACGTTTACGATCGACTTGTTGACTGATGATGGGGTTTGCTGCGGTGGACTCGTGCAGCACGAGACGCGCGGCCGGATGCTCGTCTGGGCGAAGCAGGTCATCATTTGCACGGGCGGCGCCGGACAGATCTACCGCGAGTCGACGAATCCCGACGTGGCGACCGGCGACGGACACGCGCTGGCGTTTCGCGCGGGGGCCGAATTACGCGACATGGAGTTCATGCAGTTTCACCCGACCGTGCTCTACATCGCCGGCAGCAGCCGCAGCCTGATTACCGAAGCGCTGCGAGGCGAAGGCGCTTACCTGGTCGATCGCAACGGCCAGCGCTTTATGCTCGACTACGACGAACGGGCGGAGTTGGCTCCCCGAGACGTGGTGTCGCAGGCGATTGTCACTCAGATGGAGAAGACGCAGCACCCCAACGTCTACCTCACGCTCAGCCACCTGGACGCCGATGAGGTCCGCAATCGGTTTCCCTCCATCGCCTCGGCCTGCGCCAAATTCGGCATCGACATTACGACGGACCCGGTGCCCGTGCGGCCGGGAGCCCATTACATGATCGGCGGAGTGACCGTCGACGATCAGGGCCGGACGACGGCTCCCGGCCTGTGGGCTGCCGGGGAAGTGACCTCCAGCGGGCTCCATGGAGCCAATCGTCTCGCGTCCAACAGCCTGCTCGAAGGACTCGTCTATGGAGCCTACGCGGGCCGCGGCGCGTCGCGCGAGGCGCTGGAAACTCCGGAGGATTTTCGAGCTCGACCGTTGTCGCAACAGGCCGTTGTCGCCGCGACGGACGAATCGGAGCTGAACTTGAGCGATATCCGCAATTCGTTGAAGAGCCAGATGTGGCGTGCGGCTGGAGTGCGTCGCGAACGCGACCGACTGCTCGAGGCGGCCGCCGCCATCGATCATTGGGGCCAATACGTGTTGGCTCGACAGTTCGAGGAGCCGAACGGGTGGGAGCTGCAGAACATGTTGATCGTTTCGCGCATTGTCGCGGAATCCGCCCTCTGGCGCGAGGAGTCTCGCGGAGTTCACTTTCGCACCGACTTCCCCGATCCAAAACCAGATTGGTGTCGGCGGTTGAGTTTCTCGCGCGCCGATGACGGCCGCCAGGAGATGAGTGAGAGTTAGTGGCAGTGCCACTCACAAAGCGAGCTGCCGCTCGGTCCTCGTTCGCCCGCTCCCGTCGGTCGCTGGAATCGAGCGAGTGAACCTGCGAATTCTCAAAGCGTTGACGCGATCTGCCTCACACGCCTTGCGTTACCAGCCGAGCGATGTCGTTGCGATTGCGGTTGTCGCGAACCGAGCCGAGCTGGTATTCGTAGTGGCTAGGTTCGGGCTCCATATGACGGCTCCATATGACGGCTCCCCGGTGACGTCGCCCGTGACGCCGCTGGACGCCCATTCAGCACGGTTACTCGCGGATGGCTGCGTTGAGCAGTTTCGGAATCTGGATATATTGAAGCGTCTCACGCTTGCCGAGAATCACAACGTGGAGTCTGCGATGCCCGAAGCGACGACTGGCGTCCCGATGATTGAGGCCGATCATCTCTCGAAGTTCTACGGGATCTTCGCCGCCAGCCAGGATGTCTCATTCCAGGTTCACGAGGGCGAGGTGGTGGCGTTCTTGGGCCCCAACGGAGCCGGCAAGAGCACCACGATGAAGATGTTGACGGGCTACCTGGCTCCTTCGGAGGGGGTTGCTCGGATCGCTGGGCACGACATGAACACCCATCGCATTCAGGGCTCCAAGCTGCTCGGCTATCTTCCCGAGAACGGCCCGCTGTACCCCGACATGACGCCGTTTGGGATGCTTGATTTCTTTGCCGACGCGCGCGGCATGGCGGCCGATTTGAAGATGGATCGGATGGAGAAGGTCGTCGACATCTGCGCCCTGGGCAGCGTGTTGCACAAGCCGATCAGCAAGTTGTCCAAGGGCTACAAGCAACGCGTGGGGATGGCTCAGGCGCTGCTGCACGAACCCGAAGTACTGATCATGGACGAGCCGACAGGAGGGCTCGACCCCAACCAGATTCGCGAAGTCCGCCGCACGATCACGCGGCTCGGCGAGGAGAAGACCATCTTGCTTTCGACACACATCCTACAAGAGGTCGAAGCGATGGCGAGCCGCGTGATCTTGATCAATGAAGGGCGGCTGGTCTACGACGGATCGGTCGCGGACCTGGACGCTGGACGAGGTCTGGATGAAGCGTTCTACGACCTGACCAGCGCCGACAACGCGAACAATCGCCCGCCGCCGGGCGACGCGGCGGCTGAAGAGACGGCCAGCCAATCGACCGAGTCCACCGACTAAGATTCCGTTCGAGCTGAACGAAGAAGAGTAACCGCCATGTCGATGCTGATTGAGGTTCTGCAGTTACTGCTGCTCGACATCGTTTTTCTGTTTGTGTTTGTCGTGGTGGCCTTGATTCCACTGAGCATCTACAAGCGATCGGCCTACGCCGTCTTGCGGCGCAACTTTGTCGGTTACTTCAGCAACCCGACCGGCTACGTGTTCCTTTGCCTGTTTGTCGCGTTGACGTCGTTCGCCGCGTTCTGGCCCCACGAGTTCTTCAGCGCGAATCTCGCCAACCTCGATGTGTTGAACGACGTCTTGCCGATGATCATGCTGGTCTTCATTCCGGCGATCACGATGAGCATTTGGGCGGACGAGAGGCGTCAGGGCACGGATGAGTTGCTGTTGACTCTGCCGGCGGGCGACTTCGACATTGTCATCGGAAAGTACTTGGCCGCCGCCACGATCTTCACGTCGTCGCTCGTCTTCTCGCAAATTTCCAACTACTTCGTCCTGGTCGCCCTGAGCGAAGGGGAGTTGGATACGGGGCTCTTCTTCAGCACCTATCTGGGGTACTGGATGATGGGCGTCGCCATGTTGTCGATCGGGATGGTGGCGTCATTCCTGACGAGCAACTTGACGGTTGGGTTTATTCTCGGCATGGCGTTCAACGTGCCTTTGGTGTTGGCCTATCGGGCGGACTTGATCCTGCAGACCGAACTGGCGCGGATTGTGAAGAGTTGGAGCATGGGCGATCGCTTCGACGATTTTGGCCGCGGCGTGATCAGCCTCTCGTCGACGGTCTACTTTGTCGCCGCGATGCTCGTCGGGCTCTACCTTTCCATGGTGCTGATCGGCAAACGGCATTGGTCGGGCGGTCGCGACGGCGATTCGATGTGGGGGCACTATCTGTTTCGCACGGTTTCACTCATCGTCATCGCGCTGGGATTGTCGATCACGTTTCTCAACTTCGACTATCTGCGATACGACGCCACCGAAGGCAAGGTCGCCTCCCTCTCGACGCGTTCGAAGGAGTTGATCGCGAATCTCGATCCCGAGCACGACATTCGGATCCACGCCTACATCAGCAACGATGTCCCCGAGCGGTACGTCCAGACCAAGTACGACCTGATCTCGATGTTGAAAGAGTTCGGCAAGGCGTCGGGCAAGATCACGTTGACGCTGCACGACGATCTCGAGCTGTTCAGTGAAGAAGCCAGTTTGGCGGAGGAGCAGTACGGCATCATCGCGCAACAAGTGCTCAGCCGCGAGCGCGGCGGCGTTCAAGACGATCGAATCATCATGGGGGCCGCGTTTGTTTCCGGGCTGGATAAAGTGGTCGTTCCCTTCTTCGATTTCGGCGTTCCGATCGAATACGAAGTGGCTCGTTCGATCGCCACAGTCTCCAAAGGCCGCCGCGCGAAACTGGGAGTGGTGCGCACCGACGCGCTCTTGATGGGCGGAGTTTCGATGACGATGGGCCGGCAGATCGAGAAGCAGTCTCTGATCACCGAGTTGGAGAAACAGTATGACGTCGAGGATGTCGATCCAACCAACCCGATCGACATCGAGAAGTACGACGCCCTGCTCGTGGCTCAACCTTCGTCCCTTAGCCCGGCGGCGTTTGACAACGTCATGAAGGCGATCGAGGCGGGCGAGCCAACGGCCATTTTCGAGGATCCGCGACCGCTCTCTTTCCCCTGGGTGATCGGCACCGGCGACATCAAACGAGCCGGCGGAGGCTCGCTGGGAGGCGGCGGCAGACTCGTCAAGCCCGACATGAAGAAGCTCTGGCGGCTGCTCGGCGTAGCCGTGCAGGGCGACACGGGATTCGACGGACAGTTTCGTCCCAACCTGGTGTGGCAGGACTCGCTTCCCTACCCGCATTTGCCGGCCGGCTTTTTTGAAAAGGAATTTGTCTTCGCCAACAATACGGCCCCGGGTGGTGAAGGTACGCTGAACAGTGAGAGTCAGATTTCATCGGGCCTGGTGGAAGTGTTGTTCCCCGCCCCAGGCCAGCTGGCCAAGACCGAAGACAGCGAGTTCGAATTTGTCGCGCTCGCCCAGACCGGCGCGATGAGCGGGATGATCAAGGATGAGGACTTCCTCCGCTATTTCCCTCGCAGTCCGCGCGAGTTGGAGAATGCTCGCAGCGGCGTCGTCCCGGACCCGATCATCATCGCCGCCCGGATTCGCGCCGACGCCGGTAAGAAACAGGATGAACAAGACGACGACGCATCCGGTGGCGATGCGACGAGTGAGACGCGGGGAATCGACGTCGTCTACGTCGCCGATATCGACTTGCTCAGCAGTCAATTCGTTGAGTTGCGCGCTCAACGACACAATGACATGGAATGGAATTTCCAAAACGTCACGTTCGCCTTGAACGTGATCGACGAGTTGGCGCGGGATAACCGCTTCATCAACATCCGCAAACGTCGTCCCAAACACTATACGCTGCGGCTTGTCGAGTATCAGGCGGAGCAAGCCCGCATTGTCGAGCGGAATCTGCAGGAGCAATATGAAATGGAGCACCGCAAGGCGGTTGCCGAGCAGGACGCCAAGATGCGGGAGGAGCAAGAGAGATTCCAGGACGAACACGACGAGCTGCAACGAAAACAACGCGAAGGATCGCCGGACTTTGACCCCACGCAACTGACCAAGTTGATCCAGGAGGCCCAGATCAAGGGCGAACACGCACAGCGAGCGCGGGATGTGAAAATCGCCAAGTTGGAACGCACTCGCGATACGCAAATTGAACGCGTGAGGAGGCAGACCGAACTGCACATCCTCAGGATCCAGAACAAGTTCAAGTTCTGGGCGATCGTCCTGCCGCCCATTCCGCCGTTGCTTATCGGCGTCATTGTCTGGGTCGTTCGCCGACTGCGCGAGCGCGAAGGAATCGCCAAAACACGCTTGCGTGTGTGAACGAGAAGTGAATGCCGTCGTACAGAGTGACGTTCGAAATGACGACTCCTCGGTTGAGGCCGGAGCCAAGCCATGAATGAATCGACCAAAACGATCTGCTACGCCGTCGCTGCTTTGTTGGTGGCGATCGCCGCCATCGCCTCGCAGCCGCGGGACGCGGAACCCGTTGGAATGCTCCTGGACCTCCCGGGCGAACCCCTGTTCGCCAACTTTGAGGATCCGGACGTCGCTGCGCGGTTGCGGATTGTTGAGTTTGATGAAGAAGTCGGCAGGCTGCGGCAATTCGAAGTGAAAAGAGATCGCCGGGGAGCGTGGGTGATTCCGTCGCACGGCGACTATCCGGCGGACGCGAACGAGCAGATGCGCGACGCGTCGCTGATGTTCGTCGGCAAGAAAATCCTCGACTATTCCTCCACGGTCCGGGGCGAGCACGCCATGTTTGGAGTCGTCGAGCCGAACGAGGAGATGACGGCCAGCGCCGAGGGCGTTGGCGTCAAGGTGATTCTGGAGGACGCCGACGGCAATGAACTGGCCAATCTGATCATTGGCAAGAAAGTCAAAAACGAACCTGGCCGCCGCTTTGTGCGGCGGACGTCGACTACTTCCGATATCGTCCTGATCGCTGAGATCGATCCGACCAAATTGTCGACGAAGTTTGAGAATTGGATCGCCACCGACTTGCTTCAATTGAACGCTTTCGATATCGATGGCGTCACATTGAAGGACTATTCGCTCAGCAGGTCCGCCGGCGGCTATCGCCCGATCCAGCGACTGCAAGTTGACGCCGCATTCGATTCGACGACCGGCATTTGGAGCCTCAACGAGATGCTGACCTACACGGCCGAAGGAGCCGTGCCGACGGAACTACTCGATGACGAAGAGTTGAACGCCGAGGCGCTCGACTCCCTCCGCAAAGCGCTCGACGACTTGAAGATCGTCAACGTCGCCCGCAAGCCGGATGGCTTATCCGCGGATCTCACGCTCGGCGAGAACTTTCTCAACAAACAGGAGAGCATCGACGACTTGATCGGCAAGGGCTTTCATGCGGATACGATCGCTAAGAAGCTCTACTCCGCCAACGGCGAGGCTCACATCTCCATGAAGGGCGGCGTCCGCTACGTGTTGCGGTTCGGCGGTACGTCCTCCACGCGAGACGAGGCGGGGCAGTTGCACCGCTTCCTGTTTGTCACGGCCGAAGTCGATTACTCGAAACTGCCCAGCCCCCAGTTGATCGAGCTGCCCACCGCCAAACCCGGTGAAGACAAGGACGAACTGGCGGCGCGGCGATCGCAGATCGCGAAAGAGAACGAACGGAAAGTCGCCGAATGGGAAGGTAAGAAGCGAGCCGCCGAAGATCGGGTCCGCGCCCTGCAAGCTCGCTTCGGTCCCTGGTACTACGTGATTTCCGAAGACGTTTACCGCGACATTCATCTCGGCCGCAACGATCTGATCGCCGAAAGCCGGGGCGAAAACAACCTGGGCTACGGTGTCGACGATTTCCGCGCCCTCCAACAGGGCGGACTCTACTGAGTCGCACTCTTGGAGGACCGGGCGCGAACGTGCGGTTTGCATCACCCTCGCCGTCGGCAACCGTGCGCTTTACACCTCGGTCCCGATTTCGCTGAGCAACTCGAGTGAGTAGATGCCCGTGTCATGGCCGTCGCTGAATTCGATGCTGTAGGCGTACGATCCCATTGGTTGCATACCGAGGATTTCCAGCGGGCGGGCTTCTTCGGGACTGATGATCGGCAGCAAGTCGGGTTCTTGCTGCGCGTCGGCGTCGGCTTTTTCGCGACAGGTGGCGCAGGGGCATTGATCGCGCAGTTCGGCGATCGTATAGGCGCGTCGAGAACCGTCCGACCAGTCGATCAACAGCCGCCGCTCCGCCTTGTCCAGATCCAGTTTCGTCGGCGTCATCGTCATCCCACGCACTCGCTGAGAGCAGTTAACAATCTGTCCACCTCGTCGGACGTGTTGTAGTGCACCAAGCCAATTCTCACCATACCGTGCGGCTCGAGCCCCAGTTCTTCGGTGAGATTGATCGCGTAGTAATGCCCGTCCCAAACAAAGCAGCCCCGCGCACCGACGAAGTCGGCGATCTCCGCGGCGTTCTTGTTGGGATGGGTCACGGCCAGCGTCGGCAACCGTTGGTCCATTCGCCGATCGTCGTCGACGCCCCAAATTCGCATCCCGTCGATGGCTCGCAAGCCGTCCATCAATTGCCGGCACAGTTGATTCTCGTACTGGGCGATCGCCGAGTAGGCCGCGACCAGCGCCTCGCGGCGGCCGAGCGATCGCTCGCCGCTCGCCTCCCGGCCCAAGTCGGCGATGTAATCGATCGCCGCCAAGGCGCCGGCGAGCCCTTCGTGGTTCTGCGTTCCGGTCATCCATTTGCCCGGTAGCGAATCAGCCGCGGGGCGAAGCTTGTATGCGAATAGATTGTCGAGCAGTTCGCGGCGACCCCATAGCATGCCGACGTGCGGGCCGAAGAACTTGTAGGCCGAACAAGCCAGGAAGTCACAGTCCCAATCGACCACGTCGATCAACGCGTGCGGCGCGTAATGCACGGCGTCGAGAAACACCGTCGCGCCCACGCTGCGAGCCTGTTGGATCATCTCTTTGACTGGATTGAGCGTGCCCACGGCGTTGGATGCGCAGCCGATCGCCACCAGCTTGGTGCGGTCGCTCAACAGCGATCGGTATTGCTCGAGATCGAGGGTGCAGTCGGCGTGCGAGAACTCCACGACCTTGACTTCGGCTCCGGCGTCCGCCGCCGCCAACGTCCATGGCGAGTAGTTCGCGTCGTGATCGAGACGCGTCACGATCACCTCATCGCCCGCCTTCCAAGTTCTGGCGAGGCTGCGGGAGAGTGACATCGTTAAGGTCGTCATGTTGGGCCCGAAGGCGACGGTGTCGGGGTCGTCGCTGCCGACGAAGTCCGCGGCGGCGCGATGAGCCTTGTCGAGCAGTTCATCGCTCTCCCGACTGGTCGCAAATCTCCCCTCGTGGTTGGCGTTCAGATGAGCCAGGTAGTGGCTGACCGCATCGATCACACACTGCGGCGTCTGCGTGCCTCCGGGTCCATCGAAGTAAGCCGCCGCGTGGCCGTTTACTTGTCGGGCCAGCGCAGGAAACTGGGCTCGCAGCTTGTCCAAATGGCTTGGCGTTAGTGGCATCGTGATGGCGTGCTGTTTGAGTTTTGAAGAATTCGATCGCATCAGCCTTCGCGGCGACGATCGACGAAGCGTCTGCCATTCGTTTCGAAGCGAGGCAGTGAACCGATCTCGACAGCGCGGACTTCGACGCGCAGTCCCAGGCGAAGTTGAAGCTCTTTCGCAACTCGCTCAGGCGCGTTGAGTCGATCTTCGATTTCCACCGACAGCGCATCCATTTCGCCGTCTCGCAACGCGGTCATGCGGTATTCGATGACCTCGGGAAAGCTCCGCAGAATCTGTTCGACTGAACTGGGAAAGACGTTGACGCCGCGAATGATCATCATGTCGTCGCAGCGTCCCAGGACTCCACCGTCCAGCAGTACAAAATGATTGTCGCCGTCGACATTCCATGTCGGCCGCACGAGATCCCCCGTGCGATATCGAATGACCGGGCTGCCGGCGCGGCCGAGCGTGGTGAGTACGAGTTCCGACAGCTCGCCTTCGCCCGCCGCCTGTCCGGTCTCGACCGACAGGAACTCGGCGATGAACTCAGATTCGTTGACGTACAAGCCGCGGCCGGCGGGATCGGCGTAGCCCCAAGGTCCGAGTTCGGAGGCTCCGCCCTGGTCGATGACGCGAGCATTCCAGGCGGCGCCGATGCGATCGCGGATTGACGGAATCGAGCCTCCCGGTTCGCCGGCGACGATGATCCGGCGGACGTCGAGTGCGGCGGCGTCGATCTGGTTGTCTTGGGCCGCTTCGGCCATGTGCATCGCGTAGCTGGGCGTGCACAACAGCGTCGATGTCCGGCTGGACCGAATCAGCTCCAAACGGCCGATCGTGTTGAGCCCACCGCCGGGAATCACCAGGGCGCCGCGGGCGATCGCCGCGTCGTGAGCGCTCCAAAAGCCAATGAAAGGGCCGAATGAGAACGCCAGCATGACGCGGTCTTCAGGTCCCAGCTCGGCCGCGTCGAAGACGAACTGCCACGTGTCGATCCACCATTGCCAATCGTCGGCCGTGTCGAGCACCACCATCGGACGACCCCGCGTCCCCGACGTGCGGTGAAACCTGACATATTGCTCGATCGGGAACGTCACATTGGAGGCGAAGTCCCCGCCGAGCGGATTGTTGACCAGGTCGTCCTTGAACGTGAACGGCAGGTCATTTAGTTGTTCGAGCGAACTGAGGGGCGTCGCGATATCCGTCATCCGCTCGGTGTAGAACCGGTTGTGCGGCAGGATTCGCCCCAGCAATGCGTTGAGACGGTTGAGCTGGTGGTCGGCCAACTCAACGGGCGGCAACTGCTCCAATCTTCGTCGTTCGTCAAACGTGGTGGTCAACATGGCTGCAATGATAACGCAGGTTCCGCGAGTCACCCACTCCCCACTCCCGTCGGTTGAGACGCCAACTAGAATGGTTGCGAAGGTGCGGAGTGCGGATTGGAGTGCGAGCTCGGGCTCGACCATAAAGCGAGCCGCAGATTGCCGCCAACTCCACAAGACCCTCCGCACTTATGAACACGGCACGAACCGGCTCTCTCGGCGTCATTTTCCTGACGGTCTTCATCGACCTGCTCGGGTTTGGAATGGTGCTCCCCCTGTTGCCTCTTTACGCGCAGCAATTCAGCGCCGACCAAGCGGGCTGGCAGTTGGGTCTGTTGATGGCCAGTTTTTCGTTCATGCAATTCTTTTTCGCGCCGATCTGGGGTCGCGTTTCCGACTCGATTGGCCGCCGGCCCGTGCTGCTTGTCGGCTTGTTCGGTTCGGTCGTGTTCTACGCATTGTTTGGAATCGCGACGGAAGCGCAGAGTCTGGTGTTGTTGTTTGTGGCGAGAATTGGAGCCGGTGTCACGGGAGCCACGATTTCCACCGCCCAGGCGTACATCGCGGATTGCACCACCGTCGAAAAGCGCTCCAAAGGAATGGCCCTGATCGGCATGGCGTTCGGCCTGGGGTTCACGCTGGGGCCGCTGTTCGGGCTGCTGGCCGTGCCGAGCGGGCAGGGAGCTCCCGGTCCGTGGCCGGGCTACGCGGCGGCGATCATCTCCGCCGTCGCGCTGTTGCTGGCGATCTTTCGACTCCCCGAGTCGCGGCATGAGGGCAGTGAAAATGCGGGCAAGTCGATTCTCGATGTCGGCGGATTCAAGCACGCCGTGGCGACCGGCTCGATCGTCCTGGTGCTCATCTCGATCTTCATCTGCATTTTTTCGTTCGCCAACTTTGAAACGACGCTTTCGATGTTGATCAAGGGCGGCGAGGCCGCGCCGGACAGCCCGTTTCAATTCGAGTGGCGGAGCATCTGTTTGACGTACGCCTTTATCGGCGTCACGCTTTCGCTCGTGCAAGGTGGAATCGTCAGACGGCTGTCGGGGCGCATTTCCGACGGGGCGATGGCGGCGAGCGGAGCCGTGCTGGAGGTCGCCGGTTTCCTGCTCACGCTGTACGCATTGCAGGCCAAGTCTGTGCCGATTCTGTTCGTCGCCCTCGGCGTCGTGGTCGCCGGCTTCTCATTCATGCAGCCGTCGCTGAACGCGCTGCTGTCGCGGCGCTCCGACCCGGCGAGGCAAGGGATGATTCTCGGCGTCGGTCAAAGCGTCAGTTCGATGGCCCGCATTGTCGGGGCCGCCGTCTCGATCCCCATGCTCAAAGCCGACCTCAACTGCCCCTACTTGGTGGCCGCCGTGTTGATGCTCGTCGGCTTGCTCTGCGTCTTGCTGGCCGCTCGCGGGGGCAAGGACTACGAGCCGAAGTCGAACGCCTGAACGCACTCGTGCATTGGCGCGTCGAGTCTACGCGATCAGATCGTGGACTGCGTCGCCGTGGACGTTGGTTAGACGACGATGGATGCCGTTGTGGTAGAACGTCAGGCGTTCGTGATCAATTCCCAGCAAGTGAAGGACGGTGGCGTGGAGATCGTGCCAGGGAACTCGGTTTTCAACGGCGTGCCAGCCTACGTCGTCGGTTGTTCCGTAGGCGATGCCAGGTTTGGCGCCGCCGCCGGCAATCCACACGCTGAAGCCTTTTTCGTTGTGGTCCCGACCGGCTCCGACGACGTTGGCGGCCGACTGCGTGAATGGAGTTCGGCCGAATTCCGACGTGAACAAGACGAGCGTATCGTCCAGCATGCCTCGCTGCCGCAGGTCTTGAATTAACCCGGCGATCGGCTGGTCGATCCGCCCCGCTTCGCGGCCGTGATTCTTGGCCATGTCTTCGTGGCCATCCCAATTGATGCGCGGCTTGCCAAACGCTCCCCCGGAAAACACCTGGACAAAACGGACGCCGCGTTGGAGAAAGCGTCGAGCCAGCAGGCAGCTGCGGGCGAAGTCATCAGTTTGCTTCCCGCCGATCCCGTACAGCCGGTGCGTGTCCGCCGTTTCGGAATCGAGATTCGAGACTTCAGGCACGACCGTCTGCATTCGCGCAGCCAGTTGATAACTGCGAATGCGAGCTGTCAATAAGTCACTGGCTCCTCGCTCAGCCAGGTGGCGGCGATTCAACTCGGCCAACAAATCGCGGCTCGCCCGCTCGGTCTTCCGCGGTATCTCGCGGGCGGGAAAGAGATCTTGAATGGGCGTGCCGGAGCTGCTCACGGTGACGCCTTGGTTTTGCGCCGGCAAGAATCCGTTGCTCCAGTTGATCGATCCGCCGGCCGGCAATCCACGGGGATCCGGCAAGACGATATAGGGCGGCAAGTCTTCCGTTCCATGCCCCATCCCGTGCGCCAGCCAGGCTCCCACCGTCGGAAACCCGTTCAAACGGAAGCCCGTATTCTGTTGGAAAGTGGCCGGCGTGTGATTTGACGTGTCGGCGTGCATCGATCGAATGACGGTCAGCTCGTCGGCGACTTTCGCCAGTTGCGGGAAGAGCTCGGAAATCCAAAGCCCACTCTGTCCGCGCTGCTTGAACTTCCAATCGCTTTTGCGGAGCAGCCCCACTTGCCCAAAGAAAACGTCGGGGCGTTCATCGCTGACGAGCGACTTGCCATGAAGGTTCTCAAGACTCGGCTTGTAGTCGAACGTGTCGACCTGACTAACTCCTCCGCAAGCGACGATGTGGATGACCCGTTTGGCTCGCGGCTCGTGGTGCGGCCAAGTCGAGTTCTCGGGCGACTCGGCTCGCGCCTCACCGTCGCGGCTGAGGAGTTCACCGAGCGCGACGGCTCCGATTCCCGCAGTCGAGAAGGAGAGGAAGCCGCGACGGTCGATGACGCTGGGCGGGTGGTTTTCGTTCGCGGTCATTCGTTCGCGGTCATTCGTTCGAGTTCATAGGGTCAGTCGACATGGATGAATTCGTTGCTGTTGAACACGACGCGACAGAAGGCCGGCAGACCGTGTTCGGCGATGAAAGTGGTGAGCGGCTCCAACTCGGTGGGGGCGGGCGAGCGTCCGTAGGCGAAACGGTAAACTGAATCGGCTTGGCGGGCCGCGTCGTCTCCGGCCACCTTGGCGACTCGATCGGCGAATCGATCGGCCATCCGCAGCACGAATGAGTTGTTCAACAGCGCGAGCGATTGGACGGGCGTCGTCGTCACCGCCCGCCGAGGCGCGGTCGTGGAGGGATCGGGGCAGTCGAAAGCGTCCAGCAACGGGCTGCGGCCGGACCGAATCCACGCGCGGTAGACCGTCCGCCGGTAGGCGTCCGGCGTATCGGGATCGATGATCTCGTAGAACTGCGTGTTGTTCACAAACGTCTTGAAGTCTCGGTAGGGCGGGCCGCCGTACTGCCGGTTGAGCTGTCCGCTCACATGCAGGATCGAGTCGCGAAGGGCTTCGGCTTCCAGCCGCTGTGGGTTCATTCTCCAGAGCGAGCGATTGTTGGCGTCGACGCGCGACGGCGCCTCGCGAAACCGGGATGACTGCAGATAGACACCCGACGTGACGATCAAGCGGTGGATGTGCTTGAGGCTCCAGTCGGATTTGACCAACTCCGCCGCCAGCCAATCGAGCAACTGCGGGTGGCTCGGTCGCCCGCCGTTGAATCCAAAGTCGTTCGGCGTCTCGACGATCCCCGATCCGAAGTGGTAGTGCCACAGCCGGTTGACGATAACCCGACTGAACAGCGGGTTCAGTTCTGACGTGATCCAGGAAGCTAATTCGCGGCGTCGCTCGCTGTCGCCGGCGTCGACCGCGAGTTGAAAGTGGGGGCTCTTTCCGGCCAGCGCGGCGACACCGCCGGGCGCGACCTGCTCGCGTCTCTGAGCCGGGTTGCCGCGGTGGAGGACGAAGGCGGTCTTTGGTTTCTCGGCTGCGACGACGTAGACGGAGCGAGCTTCGTGTTGCTTGCGCTGCTCAATGAGTCGCACTAGCGAGCTGTGTAGTTCCTCTCGCCGTTTTCTCTCGTCGTTCGTCAAGGCCGCCAGGATCGAGTTGTGCGTGATCGCCGCCTGTTCGCAATCGAACGAGGCTCGCACCTGTTCAGCTGACAAAGCGCGGTTGTACAGTTGAGCTGTCTCGAGCAGACCGCGCAGTTGACGCTGCGCGGCCGGTCCGCCATTGCGGAGCCCAAACATCACATACCATTCACCTGGATCGTAGAGTTGAGGTCCGTCCGATGGATACGGCTTCCCGTACGGCTCGCCGTTTCGAAAACACGCGATCGCGCCATCGGCGTGATAGGAGATCGCCAGGTGGACGAAGCTGTCGGCCGCTTCGGTTTCAGGCGGAGCGTCCAGGTTTTTCGTTCGTTTGTGGAAGTCGCTGCCGGGCATCCACTTTCCCGGCTCCCGCTCGCCAAACACGATGGCGTCGAATGCGCCACTCTTGTGATGCACGGTCATCGCCGATCCACCGCGTTGCTTTAGCCCATCCAGGCGGACCCACACTTCGAGCGTCTTCTCTCGCAGTCTCGTCTTCTGCGTATGGCTGGCGGCGTAACCGGTTTCCGCGTCCAGAATCAGGCGACCGGCGGCGACCTTCGCTTGGGGGTGTTGAACGGCGTGCACTTCACCGATCACGTCGCGAGTATCTTTTTCAAAGTCCCATCGCGCCAGCGGTCGAACGCGGGGCGGCAAATCGTCGCTATTCGCATCGGCCAGCTTGCGAAGCCGGTTGCGAACCACACCGTCCAACTCGGCGATCTCGGCCTCGATCGTCCGCACTTCGTTGTCGATCTGGTTGAGACGGAGCCGGTTGGCCTGAGAATTGACCTCCCGTTGACCGTGATGCACGCCGGCTACCGTTGCGGCGAGCTGGTAATACTCGCGCTGGCGAATGGGATCGAATTTATGATCGTGGCAGCGAGCGCAGTTGAGCGTCAAGCCAAGAAACGTCTGGCCGATCGTGCCCACGTAGTCCTCGATCTCGTCTTGCCGGACGACGGCTTTCATCGCGGCGCTGCGCTGGTTCTGGCCGACCTCGTCCCATGGACCGGCGACCAGGAACCCGGTGGCGGTGATCGCTTGCGGATCATCGGGAGAGAGGATGTCGCCGGCCAGTTGCAGACGGACGAATTCGTCGTACGGCAGATCCTTGTTGAAGGCGTCGATTACCCAATCGCGATACCGCCATGCGTTGGGGCGCAGTTTGTCGCGTTCGAATCCCTGGCTTTCGCCGAACCGCACCACGTCCAACCAATGCCGTCCCCAGCGCTCGCCGAAATGCGGCGAAGCGAGCAGCCGGTCGACCAACTCGTCGATGGCCGCCTTTCGGTCCCGCCGCGCTGCTCGTTCAAAGTTCGTCACTTCCGTCGGCGTGGGGGGCAGTCCGATCAAGTCGAAGTACAAGCGGCGGACGATCGTTCTCGGCGCGGCGGCGGACGAACGGGTGAGTTTCCGGCGTTCGAGCTGTTTCAGGACAAAGTTGTCGATGGGATTCCGCACCAGCCCGCTCGACTTGACTGGTGGAACTTCTGGTCGACGCACCGGCTGCAGCGCCCACCAGTTGTAACCGGCCCGCTTGACTGTCGTCGTGCGAAATGGGTCGATCGGATCCGTTCCCCACTTGGCCCCGCCGGCGATCCATTTGCGGAGAACTTGAATCTCGGCTTTGGCGAGTTGTTTCTTGGGCGGCATTTCACGAGCTGCAATGCGTCGCAAGAGAGGGCTCTTCTCCGGCTGACTCGGAACGATCGCCGCCCCCGTTTCACCGCCTTTGCTCGCCGACGCCGCGGTGGTGAGGTCGAGCTCGCCTTTTGGTTCGCCTCCGCTGTGGCAGTCCAAACAATGGTCGATCAGGATGGGCGCAACGTCGCGGTCGAAAGCCACCGTCGTTTCTTGCGCCGCGACGGTCGTAGACCATGCCGTCAAAACGATCAGCGCGGCCGGCCCCGCAAGCCAATGAGTTCGCATCTCTTCTTGTGCTCAGCTAGAGTTCTCTACAATCGTTCGCTGCGACGGTTATAGCAGAAGCACTTTTGTCGTTCGAATACTCTTCGTCTAATCGCCAGGAAGCTAGAATATCGCCCATTCGCGGGCCCATTCGCGGGCGTTGCTCGGGCCTGTCTGGATTGAAGTGAACTCAGTGTCAAATTGTGCGGAAGAAGAAATGAACAAAGAGACAAGACTAGCGGTTCCTGTTTGGTACTGGGTGATCGCGGTTGTGGCGTTGCTGTGGAACCTGATGGGGTGCACCGCTTTCGCGATGGAGATTTTCGCCCAAGAGGAAATGATGGAATCCTGGACGGAGGAGCAGAAGGAGTGGGCTCGATCCATTCCGGGGTGGATCTACATCGTCTACGGATTGGCGGTGACGACCGGAGTGGGAGGAAGTATCGGTCTGCTCATGCGAAAGAGCTGGACCGTTGCGCTGTACGCCGTCTCCTTCGTATCCGTGATTGTCCAAATGGTCTACACCATGATCATTGCCGGTGGGCTGAAAGCAATGGGGCCCGGGGCCATAGTGATGCCCGCCTTCGTCGTCGTTTTGGCGCCGTGTTACTGTGGTTCTCGTGGTTCGCTCAAGGTCGGAATTGGTTCGGACAGAGCAGTCCAACCGAGGCGGAACAGTGAAGATCACATTAGTGGCGGATTGCAGAACTCAACCGCGCCGCCTGGAGAAGTGAATATGAACTATACGGCGATCAACTTGGCGAGCAGATTCGAGAAGTTTACGGATACGTGGTCGCCGCGCATCGTCGCCGAGATGAACGACTATCAGATCAAGCTCGTCCGCCTGGAAGGGGAGTTTGTCTGGCACTCGCACGAGCATACTGACGAAACATTCATCGTGCTCGAGGGCTCGCTGACGATTGAGTTTCGCGACGGTTGCGTGCAGTTGCAGACCGGCGAAATGTTCGTGGTTCCCAAAGATGTCGAGCACCGACCAGTCGCTGAAACCATGTGCAAGATCATGATCATCGAGCCACGCGGCGTCACCAACACGGGGACTGCCGACGGATCATTGACCGCCCCAAACGACATTTGGATCTGATAGTGTGGAAGTATCTTACCTGGGTGGAGTGAGAGGATATCGTGTTCGCGATGAAAATCAAACGCGCTTTGCAATTGGGACTCACCACTTCTCTGGTGTGCGGCGGATTGCTTTGGACGAGTTCCGCGGTGGGCGAGGACGACGTCGCCGATCTGTTGAAGATGATCGCCCAGGCCGGTCCTGACGGTCGCGGATCGGCGGCGGCGCGAAACGCCAGCGAACAATTGGCGGCTCGCGGAATCGACGTGCTGCCGAAGTTGCTCCAAGGGATCGACACAGACAATGTCGTGGTGGCGAACTGGTGCCGAGTTGCATTGGACGCGATCGTCGAGCGCGAACGCAAGCGGGCGAACCCACAGTTCCCCGTCGCAGTTTTGCAGCAGTACGCGGCCGATCCCCAACGTCAAGGTCGCGCGCGGCGGCACGTGCTCCGTCTGTTGGACGACATCGAGCCGGAGTTTCGGGAGACGTTGTTGCTCAAACTTGTCGAAGACCCAGAGTTCCGCCGCGATGCGATCGATCTCGTGCTCAGCCGAGGAGATGAAGCGAAGGCGCGAAAGGACGAGGACGCCGCGGCGCGAGAGTATCAGCGCGCTTTTCGAAACGCCCGCGACGTCAGGCAGATAACTACCGCGGCGGACCGGCTCAAGGCGATCGGTGTGGATGTCGACATCGTCGAGCACATGGGGTTCATCACGCGTTGGCGTCTGCTCGGCCCATTTGACGCGCCGGAGCGATCTGGATTCGACACGAAATTTCCACCGGAGTCGGCGGTCGATTTGGCGGCTCGGTACAACGGCAAGGACGATAAGACGATTAGCTGGAAACGATACGACACGGCCGATCGGCTCGGACAAGTAAACCTCGTCTTGGCGATTGCGCCGGTGAAAGAAGCAGTCGGGTATGCGCATTCGGAGTTCATTTCGCCGCGTCGCCAAACGGTCGAGCTGCGGTGCGGCGCGGACGACAATCTCTCCGTTTGGCTGAACGGCGAGCAGATTCTCGCCCGCCGCCAATGGCTCAACGGTACTCGCCTGGATCGATTCACGGCACCGGCGGAACTCAAGAAGGGGAAGAACCAGATTCTCGTCAAGGTTTGCCAGGGGCCCCAGCATAAGAACCCGGCGGTGCCCAACAATTGGTCGATGCAGCTGCGGTTCTGCGACAGGACCGGCGCTTCGGTGGGGCTCAAGTCGACACTGCGGCCACTTGTGAAAAACGATTGACTTTAGGAACTCGGGACTTGTGATGAACAACAGAGCAGCGCGTTGGGCGTCGGCGGTAACCGTTGTGGTCAGTTTGGCGGCCGCGTATCCCGCCGGAACTCGCGGCGAGAATTGGGCTCGCTGGCGGGGCCCTTCGGGCAACGCGGTGAGCGGGGAGAGCCAACTGCCGGTGAAGTGGTCGTCCGATGAGGCCGTTCGCTGGCGCGTCGAGCTACCGGGAGCCGGCATTTCAAGTCCGATCATCTGGGAGGACCAGGTGATTATCACGTCTTCGGACGGTGTGAAGCAGGACGAGTTGCACGTCATCAGCCTCGACCGCAAGACTGGAAAACGCCAGTGGCGGCAACGGCTATGGGGCACCGCGCCGACTCGGTATCACGCGACGAAGAGCAGCATGGCCAGCCCCACGCCGGTGACCGACGGCAAACAGATCTTGGCGTTCTTTGGCACGGGCGATCTGTTTTGCCTGGACATGAGCGGCCGCCTGCTCTGGCAGCGATCACTCGCGTCCGAATACGGTGTATTCGAGAATCGATTTTCGGCGACCAGCTCACCCGTCTTGCACAAGGGTCTGGTCATCCTGCAGTGCGACCACCACGGCGATTCCTATGCGCTGGCGATCGATCAGCGCACCGGCGCGAATCGCTGGCGCGTCGAGCGTCCGAACGAATGGCTTTCCTGGTCGTCGCCTCAGCTAGTTCCCGTCGGCGGAGGCCACGAGTTGTTGCTTTGCGGCTCGCTCAAGATCGACGCGTTGGAGCCGGAAACGGGCAAACCGCTGTGGACGATTCGAGGAATGCAAAACGAGTGTATCCCCACGCCTCTTGTCGCGCACGGATTGATTTACGCCGTCAGCGGTCCCGGTGGCAAGACGATGGCCATTCGGCCCGGCGGACGCGGCGACATTACCGATTCGCACGTCGTTTGGGAGAACACTCGCGGCGTCCCGTTTGTTCCCTCGGCAATCCTGGTCGGCGATTTTTACTACCTGGTGACTGACGCCGGCGTTGCGACTTGCCTTGACGCCCACACCGGTGAGCGAGTTTGGCAAAGACGGCTGCCGGGAGCCTACACGGCTTCGCCCGTCGCCACCGCGCATCACATCTATTTCTGCAGTGAAGCGGGCGATTCGATTGTCATTCGAGCCAATCAGAAAGAGTACGAACAAGTTGCTCGCAACAGGCTCGGTGAACCGATCTTCGCGTCGCCGGCCATCTCGCAGGGCAACCTGTTCATCCGCACGGCGGACAAACTGTTTTGCGTCGGTGAGTAAGTTCCGTTGATCGATCGTCGCCGGAGGTCACCATCGATTCCGTCGAGTTCCCGAGACGAGACGTCAAATGCAGAAGATTGCGGCGATAGACACGCACACGGGCGGCGAGCCGACGCGAGTTGTGTTCGCAGGCTGCCCCGATCTCGGCGGCGGGCCGATGCGGGAACGCGCCGACCGCCTACAGGGTCGCGGCGATTGGTTTCGCCAGGCGCTGATTCGCGAACCGCGAGGTTGCGACTGGATCGTCGGCGCGGCGCTGCAGACGCCGACCAGCACCGAGTCAACGGCGGGAGTGATCTTCTTCAACAACGCCGGATGCCTCGGCATGTGCGGCCACGGACTGATTGGCGTCGTCGAGGCGATGGCTTATCGAGCCCTGATCGCCCAGGGAACTCATCGGTTCGAGACGCCGGCCGGCATGGTCACAGCCACGTTGCACGACAACCGCGACGTCTCGTTCGAAAACGTCGAGAGCTACCGGCTGCACAAGGACGTTGAGGTGCAACTCGCAGGCGACGAATCGATTACGGGCGATGTGGCGTACGGCGGCAATTGGTTCTTTCTGGCCGCGGTCGAGAGTCTCGCTGGAGCGTCGACCGACGAATTGAGCGGCCGGTGCCGCGCCATTCGCGAGGCGTTGGGCGCACAGCATGTCTGCGGAGCGAATGGGGCCGAGATCGACCACATCGAGTTGTTTGCGCCCCCGACCAACAACAATCGCGCGGAAAGCCGCAACTTCGTACTCTGCCCAGGCGGCCAGTACGATCGATCGCCTTGTGGAACCGGCACGAGCGCCAAGTTGGCCTGTCTCGCCGCCGACGGCCGCTTAGCGCCCGGAGCCAGGTGGCGGCAGGAGTCGATTGTCGGCAGTGTGTTCGAAGCGACCTACGCCCTTTCACCGAACGGCGTCGCGCCGACGATTACCGGCCGCGCATTCGTCACTGGCGAAGTCACTTTCATCCTCGACGACGACGATCCATTTCGTTTCGGCATCGCAGCGGGTGGCAGATGAGCGGACCGCGATCGGCCATTGTCATCGGCGGCGGATTGATCGGCTGTGCGACGGCCTGGTATCTCAGCAAGCGCGAGTGGTCGGTCACCGTCGTCGAACGCGACAAGTTGGGTGGCGGGGCGTCGCACGGCAACTGCGGCTACGTGTGCCCCAGCCATACGATGCCGTTGTCGGGGCCAGGTGTCGTGCGGAGTACGTTGCCGACGCTCTTCAAGCGCGACGCGGCCCTGGCGATTCCGATTCGTTTCGACCCGGCGCTTTGGAAATGGCTGTGGAAATTCAGTCGCGAATGTTCGCGAGAACGCATGATGCGAGCCGCTGTCGCCCGCCATGCTCTGCTGGCGTCGTCGATGAAACTCTATCGAGAGTTGATCGCCGACGAGGAGTTCGATTGCGATTGGCGCGACGCTGGGTTGTTGTTGGTCTACAAGTCGGCGAGGGAATTCGAGTCGTACGACAAGACCGCCGAGTTGCTGAGTCGTGAGTTTTCGATTGACGCCACGCGGTACGCCGGCGCTGAACTCAACGAACTCGAGCCGACGTTGCGCGATGGTCTGGCGGGCGGCTGGCACTTTCCCGGCGACGCGCACGTTCGCCCCGACATGCTGATCGGCGGACTTAGGCGCGGGCTCACGACGCGAGGCGTCGAGTTGCTCGAAGAAGTCGAAGTGACGTCCTTGCGAGTGGAGGCCGGCCGACTGGCGGCGGTTGAGACGAAGGAGGGTCCGCTGTCGGCTGATCTAGTCGTACTCGCAACAGGGGCGGAAGCGCCGCGATTCGCCAAGCCGCTGCAATGCCGGATTCCAATTCAACCCGGCAAAGGATACTCACTGACGATGCGGCCGCTCAGCGCGCCTCCGCGAATCCCGATGATCTTTGAGGAGCACCACGTGGCGGTGACGCCGCTGAGTTCGGCTTTTCGAGTCGGATCGACAATGGAGTTCACGGGCTACGACCGCACGCTCAAGCGCCGTCGACTCGACTTGCTGCGCCGCTCGGCCGCGGAGCATCTCAAGGAGCCGCTTCCCGAACAGGTTGACGAAGAGTGGTGCGGATGGCGGCCGATGACGTTCGACGGCTTACCGTGCGTCGGACGAGCGCCCGGCGCGGCCAACGTTTTCGTCGCGGCCGGCAACGGCATGATCGGACTCGCCACCGCCCCGGCGACAGGCAAGTTGGTTGCCGAGTTGGCGAGCGACGAGGAACCGCATGTGGATCCGCAGCCCTATTCGCTGCATCGATTCTAGGACGGCCGCCCCCAACCGCCTCCGCCCGGCGTTTCGATTTGCAATTGATCGCCGACGTCGACCTCGACTTGGCAACACCCTGATAGCTGCTCGGTTCTCCCGTCCGCCCGCAGCAGAGTGTTTGCGCCGAGTTCTCCTTCACCGCCCCCGGCCAAGCCAAACGGGGCGTAGTCTCCGCGCCGTTGCGACAGCATCGTGACGGTGAGCGGCTGCAGGAACTCCAGCCGCCGCACGGCTCCGTCGCCACCCGGATGCCGACCTGTTCCGCCAGACCCGGCGCGAATGGAGAATTCGCGAACGCGAACGGGAAAACGGTGCTCGAGAACTTCGGGATCGGTAATGCGAGTGTTGGTCATGTGAGTGTGAATCGCGTCGGCTCCCGGGCCGGCGGGAGTCGCTCCGGAGCCGCCGCAAATCGTCTCGTAGTAGCCGAACGATTCGTTGCCGAACAGCAAGTTGTTCATCGTGCCCTGGCTGGCGGCGGCGAGTTGCAGAGCGCCCAGCAGGACATCGACGACTCGTTGCGATGTCTCGACGTTGCCGCCGACCACGGCCGGGCACAGCGCGGGATCGTCGTCCGCGGTTGGGTTGAGCAAACATTCCGGCAAGACAATCGTGAGCGGCGCGAGCACACCCTGATTGAGCGGGATGTTTTCGCCGATCAGACACCTCATGCAGTACATCACAGCCGCCGTGACGATGGCCCGGTTGGCATTGAGATTGCTTGTCAGCGTCGGGCTCGTGTCCGTGAAGTCGATGGTCGCGTTGTCGGCAACGATTGTGATGCGAGCTGTGATTTGCGCGCCGTTGTCGAGGTGATCGACAAATGTCCTCTCGCCATCGGGCAGCTGCGCGAGCGCGCGTCTCATCTTTTGCTCGGCGGCGGCTTGGATGTGCTGCATGTAGCTGAGCACGACGTCACGGCCGCGTTGCTCAACGAGCGCGTTGAGGTCGCGCGCGCCCTGTTGATTGGCGGCGATTTGCGCTCGAACATCCGCCAGATTGTCGTCGGGACTGCGCGAAGGGAGTGGCGAATCGGTCAGCAGCCGCTGGAGTTCAGCCAGTTTCGAGACACCGCGATCGATCACTTTGAACGGGCGAATCAAGACGCCTTCCTCGCCCAGGTTGGAGGACATGGGCGGCATCGAGCCGGGCGACGAGCCGCCGATTTCGGCGTGGTGCGCGCGACTGGCGGTAAAGAAGATCAAATCCCCAGCATCCGCGAAAACGGGAGTCACGACGGTGATGTCTGGCAGGTGCGAGCCGCCGCGATACGGGTCGTTTGTGATGACGACATCGCCCGCGGCAAGGTCGGGGAAATCGGCCAGCACCGACTTCACCGTTTCGCTCATGGCTCCGAGATGAACAGGCATGTGCGGCGCGTTCACGACCAGGTCGCCCGCGGCGGTGAACAACGCGCAGCTAAAATCGAGTCGTTCTTTCACATTGACGCTGCTCGAGGTGTTCTGCAATGTGGCCCCCATCTGCTCGGCGATGGCGGCGAACAGGTTGTTGTAGATCTCGAGCGACACGGGATCCGCGGTTGCGGTAAGGGAGGCCTTCGCTCCCTCGCTCGCGGCGGTATCGGCCAGCAGCAGTTCACCGCTACTCAGCACTTCGCCACGCCAACCCGGATCGACGACGGTAGTCGAGACGTCCTCGACGACGATGCAGGGGCCGTCGAGACGGTCGCCCGGTTGCAGCGTGTCACGCCGATAGATGGCGGCGTCGCGGAACTGACCATCGAAGAACGCCCGCGTTGCGCGATCCGGCGTTGCGGCGGCTCCGCCGACGCGATGAGATTCCGGAAGTGAGCTGGCCGATCGGCCGATGGCTTCGGCGCGGGCGGCGACCCATTCGAGATCGCGGTCGGGATGCAGGTAGCCAAATCGTCGTTGGTGTTCGGCGTCGAAGGCGGCCGCGAAATCGCCGTTGTCAGGTTCGTCGATCGTCAGCGGAGTATCCATTCCTCGATAGCGGAGATCGATGGAGCGGCGCACCTCAGTCCGCGCCGGGTCGGCTCCGTCGCAGGACGCCAAAGCCCGGGCTTCGCATTCGACTTGCCCGAGGATGTCGTCAATTCCGCGCGAGGTGAAGTCTCGCCAAGGTCGATAGACTCCTTGAGTGGCGTGGCGCACGATGTCGGCCAGCCCGACTCCGAGCGCGCTGAGCACACCCGCGTGCGGGTGGCTGAGGACTTGCTCGATACGCAGGTCGCGAGCGATCGAACAGGCGTGCTGTCCGGCGGCTCCGCCGAAGGGAACGAGCAGATGGTCCGTCGGATCGTATCCGCGAGCGACGGATATGGAGCGAATCGCTCGCGCCATGTTGGCGTTGGCGACACGCCAGAATCCCGCGGCGAGAGACTCCATCGACCAGTCGTCTCCGGTTTGCTCCTCCACCCGTCGACGGATCTCGCTCAAGCGATTCGTCACGGCGTCCATGTCGAGGTGAAAGGGAAACAGATCGACGGGCAGTCGCCCCAAGAACAGATTGACATCGGTGACGGTCAGCGGGCCGCCGTTGCCGTAACAGGCGGGGCCGGGATCGGCTCCGGCGCTGCTGGGGCCGACGACCAACTTGACTCCATCGAATTGGCAAATCGATCCGCCGCCCGCGGCAACCGTCTCGATCGCCATCATCGGCGCGACAATCCGGACGCCCGCCTTGCGGGTTTCGTATTGGCGTTCGAATTGCCCGTCAAAGCGAGCGACATCGGTGCTTGTGCCACCCATGTCGAAACCGAGTGAGCGAGAGAATCCGGCCGCCGTCGCGACTCGGCTGAAACCGACGACGCCGCCCGCCGGACCGGACAAGACGCAGTCCTTCCCGCGGAATTCAGCGGCGGCCGACAGCCCGCCGGCGGACGTTAGCAAACGCAGATCGGAATCGGGGCCCAGCGCCTTGGCGACACGCGATATGTAATCCGCCAACACGGGATTTAGGTACGCGTCGACCGTCGTCGTGTCGCCTCGCGATACGAGCTTGATCAGCGCGGAGGTTTCGTGAGACAGGCTGACGTTGGCGAAGTCGAGCGCCGCGGCGAGCTCGCCGAGCCGAGTCTCGTGCGCGGAGTTCGCGCAGCTGTTCATGAGACAGATGGCGATCGACTCAACGCCATCTCGTCGCAGACGCCGCAGCTCATCCAACGCAGCGGCTTCATCGAGCTGCTCGATGACGTCGCCGTCCGTACCGATGCGCTCCGCGACTTCGACCGCTTCCGCAAACAGAGGTTTCGGTTTGCGAACGTCGAGTTCGAACAGGTGATCGCGTTCCTGATTGCCGATGAGCAGTATGTCGCGAAAGCCGCGCGTGGTGACGAACGCGGTCCTCGCCCCCGTCCTGGTCAGTAGGGCGTTGGTGCCGCGGGTCGTGCCCAGCTTCACGGTCACCGGCGGGATCGGTTCGTCGAGACCGAGCCCGAGGATCAAGCGGACGGCGACAATCGGAGCCTCTTCGCCCGAGGCGAGTTCATAGGTGTGGGCGGTTGTCGGATCACAGAGCAAGGAGGTGGACAAACGCAGTTCGCCCGGTCTCGACTCGGCCACCGTCGACGCGCCCAATACGACGCCGCTCGAGTCCAACAACCGCACTTCGTATCCGCGCCAGAGGTCATTCCGCTGTTCGTTCCGCCGCGGATCGCGAATACAGATCGCGTCGCTGTCGGATGCCGGTTTGCCTTTGATCCGTCCGGAGCTGAGGATCTTGCGGCGCAACAGCGCACCGCCGTCGCCTGCCGCGAAGCAATCGGTGAACGTGCCGCCAACATCAATCCAGAACTGCATGTCTCAGCGACTTCACAGTTGCCCGGCTCGCACGGTTGAAGGGCTCGGCTCAGGAAGCTTCCGAGCGAATGCAGATGAGATGTCCATACGTGCGGAGAAACATCCGGCCGCCCGACACGGCGGGCGTCGAACGCGACTCTTCTCCAAGTTCGGTCTCACCTAACAACTGAAACTTCCTTTTGGCGGCGATCGAGATCAGCGTGCCGTCCTCGCTAATGCAATAGACTTTGTCGCCGGCCAGAATCGGCGAGCCGGAGAAGGCCCGATCCGGCATTCTCTTCTGCCAATGTACGTCCCCGGTCTTTACGTCGATGGCGGTGAGGATGCCTTTGTCGTACCACAGGTAAGCGACGCCGTCTTTGGCGACGATCGATGGTACGTAGGGCGCCTGCCGCTTGATTTCGTAGATGATCTCCGGCTTGTCGCCGGGGCGAACAGCCACGACGTAGTTGCCGCCCCCGCCCGACCCTGTCGAACCGAACAAGACGCCCTCGTGTTCGATCGGCGAACTCACCGTGCGCATCCGGAACGCGTCGACCGACCAGTTCTCCTTTCCGGTCAGCGGGTCCAAACTGAACATGCCGTTGCCTGTACAGGTGTTGATCAATTGGTCTTTTCCACCGGCGGGCGTGTAGATCATCGGCACGGAATAGCAGACGTTGACGCTGACTCGCTCTGTCCGCCAGCGCTCCTCGCCCGTTTTGCGATCGAACGCCATCATGAAACTCTTGCCGGGTCGTTGGTCGGGTTTCAATTGCCGCGCTTGTTGCGAGTTCGAGAGAATCACCAAATCCTTGTAAACGATGGGCGAGGTGCCGAAGCCGTGTTGGCTGGTCCACGTTCCCAAGTCTTTCTCCCACACTTGTTCGCCGGCGTGCGTAAACGCCATGAACGTCGTCTTGGCCGGCGTCGACCAGGCGAAATAGACTCGTTGGTCATCGACAGCCGGTGAGCACGACGCGTAACTGCTGCGGTTGTGGAGGTGGTGAGACTCCGATTTGAACGATTGCCGCCAGATCTCTTTGCCGCTCTCGGCGTTGAGGCACAGCACGTAACGCTCGGCCGTTTTCGGATCGGCGCTGAGCAGGAAGACGCGGTCGCCCCAGATCGTAGGAGACGAGTGGCCGATGCCCGGTAAACTGGTCTTCCAGGCGAATTTGTTGGGAGCCACTTGAGCTGGGAACGCGGTCGTCGTGACGCCCGTCCCATTGGGACCGCGGAACCGCGTCCACTCCTGGGCCGCGCCGATATTGGCGAAGTTGAGCAAGATCAGCACGGTGAGCGCACGTGTACGGATCATCAATTCTTTTGCCTCACTTGGTGGAACCTGATGACGGTTTACTGTTGCAATAGTAACTGAGTCGCAGGCCGTACGCCAGTTGCGGCCGCTCGCCGCGACGACCAACCCACGCTCACTCGACGACCCATCTCGCACGATCTCGCATGGACGTTGTGGCTCAATCGTGCAGCGGATGGAGCGTGTTGACTGCGGGGTTTGGCGCCCGCGGATTCCCCTCCGGCGCACTTGATGGAATTCAGCGCAAATGTCAAGTTAGTGCGCAGCGTGCCGCGGTTGCGAAACTGATGTATGCTGATGTGGTGCGGAAGCAACGATCATCTCTATCCTGCCAGCGCTGTGCATACATACTTCACTATGACGACCGGTTCCCGGTCCGGAACTCACTTCTCACTCCAAGACGGTATCGAGAACCGGATTGGACGCGGCGTCGATTGCAACATCGTCTTGACCGACCCGTTGAGCTCACGGGTTCACGCGATCGCTTGGAGTGATGAGGACGGTTGGTGGGTGCGCGACGCGGAGAGCCGGAACGGCACTTTCGTCAATGACCAAAAGGCGGACGAGGTGCGTTTGACTCCGGGGTCGATTCTGCGGATCGGTTCGACCGAGTTTCGTTTTCAGCAGACCGTCCTGCCGCCCCCGGATTCGACGTTTCACGAGACCCAGTTCACGCAGACGATCGTCCGCGACACCCGCGTCAGCTCGGAGTCCGACGGCGAAGACGGCGTGGGACTGACCGCGCTGATGCGGAGCCCCGCCGCGCTGCAACAGCTGCTCTTGCTGTACCAATTGAGCATCCGGTTGTTGGAATGCGATCAGCCGGACGAAGTGCTGGCGATTGGATTGGATTTGGTCCGCGATCAGACGAAGGCGTCCGTCGCCGGATTCCTCTGGGTCAGTGACGACGGCCAGTTGAAGCCCAAGCTGGTCATTCCCGAGGATGACGCCGACAAAGTCGTGCTCAGCGAATCGTTGACGACGATCGTTTGCACGGAGGGGCGGGCGGTTTGGATCGACAATCAAACGGCGGTCGACGACGCCCAGAGTTTGGACCACTACGCCGATGCGTTATGCGTGCCGCTCGTGCGAGACTCGGTGACGATCGGAGCCATTCACCTGTATCTCGAGCACGGGCGGTTTTCGCAGTCGGAGTTTGACTTCGCCTTGTCGCTGGGCTCGATTCTCTCGTCGGCGCTCGCCCGCGCGCGACAACAAGCGCGGTTGGTCGCCGACCACCAGCGACTGGTTGACAAGTCAGCGGGATTCGACGAGTTGATCGGCGAGAGCAAGCCGATGGAAACGCTCAAGGGGCGGATCAAAAAAGTGGCCCGCGCGACCGGCTGCGTGTTGATACGCGGCGAGAGCGGAGCCGGCAAAGAATTGGTTGCTCGCGCAGTCCACAAGCACAGTACGCGAGCCGACCGCCCGATGCTGTCGGTGAACTGCGCCGCGATTCCCCGCGATCTGATGGAGAGTCAGCTGTTCGGTCACCGAAAAGGCGCGTTCACCGGCGCCGAAGGCGATCATGTCGGTTGGTTCGAACAAGCCGACTCGGGCACGTTGTTCCTCGACGAAGTCGGTGAGATGACTCTCGAAGGACAAGCGAAGCTGTTGCGAATCCTGGAAGGTCATCCGTTCCTTCCCGTGGGCGGCAACAAGGAGATCACCGTCGACGTGCGGGTGATCGCGGCGACGAACCGCGACCTGGCGGATTTCGTTCGCGACGGCAAGTTTCGTGAAGACCTTTACTACCGGCTCAGCGTGTTTGAACTGTACATTCCGCCGCTCCGCGAGCGGGGCAGCGACATCGAACGGTTGGTCCACCACTTCCTCGATCACTTCAGGATGCAGCACGGCCGCCCCGACCTGGACTACAGTGAGCAAGCCAAGCAGAAACTGATCTCCTACAACTGGCCGGGCAACGTGAGACAACTTCGCAACGTGATCGACAGCGCCGTGGTGATGGCGGAAGGCGATCGAATTGAATCGGACGATCTTGGATTGCGCGACGTAGGCGGCGGCGAACTCGAGTCGCTGAGGATGGACTTCTGGGAGCGAAAGCTGATCCGCGAAGCGCTGTCGCGAACGGATAATCACGTCCCCGAAGCGGCCAAGCTGCTCGGCATCGGGCGAGCAACTCTGTACCGCAAGATCGACGAGTACGATATCGAAAGGTAGTTCTGCAGCGCAGTTTGGTGACGGGGTCACATGACTCAAAACGCCTTGCCATCCTTCGTACCTCATCCGTGGCTGAACGGGCCCCACCTACAGACGATCGGAGCGATCTACTTGCGCGGCCGTCTGCCGCGCTACCGGGCGACGCGGCGGTGGGTGCAATTGCCCGACGGCGATGCGATCGTGCTGCACGATGATCTCCCGGAGAGTTGGCGGGAGGGGGATCGAGTCGCGTTGTTGCTGCACGGTCTGGGCGGTTCGCACCGGTCGCCCTACATGGTTCGCTTGGCGGACAAACTGAATCGGCGGGGCGTGCGGGCCATGCGGCTGGACATGCGCGGTTGCGGCGCCGCTTGGCGGACGGCCCTCCATCCGGGGCACGCCGGCCGCAGTGAAGACGCGGCCGCGGCGATTCGCTTTATCGACCAACTCTGCCCGGGCTCGCCCGTCGCGATGGTCGGCTACTCACTCGGAGCCAACGTCGCGCTCAAACTCGCTGGTGAATTGGGAGCCGACTCGCTCGGCGGACTCGATGGCTGTTTCGCCGCCCAGCCGCCGATGCACTTGAGTTCGTGCGCCGAGTACATGCGGGAACCGGAGAGGCGGATCTATTCGCGGGCCTACGTTCGCTCACTGATGAAGCAAGTGAAACGACGGCGAGAATTCACGCCCGCGATGCGCGAGTTGCCGCTGACGCCGCATCCGCAGTCGATCGACGAATTCGACGACCGTTTCACGGCCCCGCTGTCCGGGTTTCGCGACGTGGACGATTACTACGAGCAAGCCAGCGCACGACGAATCATCGATGGGATCGAATTGCCGACCGTGATCGTGGCCGCGGAGAACGACCCCATCATCCCCATCGACATTTTTCGCGACGTCGCTTACTCGGCGTCGACGAACTTACACATCACAGCCTCCGGCGGACACTGTGGCTATGTCGGTTCGCGGCGCGTCGATCCCGACCGCCACTGGCTCGAATGGCGCGTTGTCGATTGGGTGTTGGAAAGAGGAATCCGCCACCCGGCGAAACGTAGCTGACGAGGGATGCTGACGAGGGATGCTGAGTTTACTTTGCGCTGGCGACCTTGCCGTTGCGAAGCAGGTTGATGTAGTCGGCTGTGACGTCGAGCAATTCGTTGTTGTAGAACTTCCGCTCAAAGACTTCGTCTTTCGGGTTGTTCTGTTCTTCAATTTGCTTTTCGTCTTCCTTGTCGGCGTTCAGTTCCTCGCGTTCGGCGAGGAACTCCTTCTTATTCAGCGTGACCTGCTTCCGCGCCTTTTGCTCAACGTAACGCTCAATGCGCCGGCGAACTTTGGCGAAATCCTCCGACGCGCTCACGCGTTTACCCGATTCGGCTCGCAACATGCGGACCAGGTTGTCGTTGACCAGTTCGTTCTTTTTGATGTCGGCCGCTTTGATCTTGTCGAATTCGATCGCGAAATCCAGGTCCCCTTCACTCACATCCATGTGGTCGGTGATCGACGGCAGGGTGACATCGGCCAAGACGCCGCGTTTTTGCGTGCTGTCGCCGTTGGGTCGATAGAACTGTTGCATCGTGATCTTTAAGGCTCCCAGATTCGGCGGACGCGTAATCCGGAAGAGCTGGCTGCCCAGATCGAGCAGGCTCTGCACGGTGCCTTTGCCGTGCGTCGAGGTGTCGCCGACGACCAGACCGCGGCGGTAATCCTGGATCGCCCCCGCCAGGATCTCGCTGGCGCTGGCGCTGAACTTACTGGTGGCCACGACCAAGGGACCATCCCAAACCATGCCCGGCACATCGTCCTTGAACTGGTGCACCGTGCCGTCGGGGTCTTTGACCTGGACGATCGTGCCATCCTCGACGAACAGCCCCGTCAGGCTGATCGCCTCGCTCAAACTGCCGCCGCCATTGCGACGCAAGTCGAGCAGTACAGCGTCGACGCCCTCCTCCTTGAAGCCGGCCAAGATATTGCGAACGTCGCGCGTCGTGCTCTTGTAGTCTTTCTTGTTGAGACGAGCTGCTTCCATATCCATGTAGAAACTCGGCAGGTTGATCACACCGATGCGATACGGATTGCCATTGGGTTTCTTGCCGGTTTCCAGCACTTCGCCGCGCGCCTCGCTGTCCTTGAGCTCGATCTTGGCGCGGGTGATGCTGATCGTCTTCTTTTCGCCGCCGCCAGCCGGGATGACGCCGAGCTTCACGATGGTGCCGGCCTTGCCGCGAATCAACTTGACCACGTCGTCAAGTTTCAAGTCGACGACGTCGACCATCTCACCTTCGCCTTGCGCCACGCTGACGATGCGATCGGCCGGCTTCAACTCGCCTTGCTTGTCGGCGGCTCCGCCGGGAATGACTTGGCTGACCACGGTGTAGCCGTCGTCGATGCGCAGAGCCGCGCCGATTCCTTCCAGGTTGAGTCGCATGAGGATGCGGAAATTCTCCAGCGAACTGGCCGACATGTAAGTCGAATGCGGATCGTAACTGGTCGTCACGGCGGTCAGGTACATCTCCAACAACTCGTCGCTGTCCGTTTGCCTCATTCGCTTGGCGAAGTTCGAGTACCGCCGACGTAGTTTTGCGCGGGCTTCGTCGCCCTCGGTCTCTTCGGTTTCCAGTACGAGGAGATCGAACTTCAGTCGCTTGCGCCAGCGGTCGCGCGCTTCAGCGGCGTCTTTGGGGTAACTAGCCGTGTCGCCGTCCACCACCAGGCTCTCGTCGATCGTGAAATCAAAATCGCTTTTGAGCAGATCGTCGATGGCGACGACGCGTTCGTCGACACGCTGCAAGAACCGCCGGAAGACCGTGTAGGCGAACTTGATATTGCCCTCGCGGACTCGTTCGTCCAAGTCGCGCGACTGCTTGGCGAATTCGTCGACGTCCTTCTGGTAGAAGTAAACCTTCAGTGGATCGAGGCTCTTCAGAAACGACTTGAACGCGCGCTGCGAAACTTCATCGTCCAGTTTGCGCTGCGACAGATGTTCGTCGCGCATCAGGCGTCGGACCATCAACGTGACTTGGCGGTCTTGAGCCGTTGGCGCCTCCAAGTCCGCCGCCGGCAAGCGAAATGCGGCCGTCGCCACGGCGGCGACAAGCAACAGGGCCATGATTGACCGGCGCCACACGACAATGCTCCGTTTCGCCCGTTCCATTCCCAGTCCTCAATCTGAAGGTGTCGACGCGAAGAAAAACGACGGAACTGTTTAAGTTAACACAACTTATCCAGCTTTTATAGGTTTTGAATCGTACCGAGCCGCCCAAGATGAGGCAAGCTCGGTGTCTGGCGAGTTCGCTCCTTCACGGAAGCTGGCGGCTCACGCTGCGCCCTGCGCAAATGACCACGTGGATAACTGCGCAGGGCGCAGGCTACGTCAACGGCAGGCTGCAGCCGTCGTAAGCCAGTTCCATGCCCGGGGGGAGCGAGCGATTCGTCGCCTCGTGCCCAAAGTCGTGGGAGATATGGGTGAACAGCGTTCGCCGCGGCCCCAGGGTTCGAGCGACCGCGACCGCCTCTTCCAGGCTGAAATGCGTCGGGTGGGGGCGGTTGCGGAGGGCGTCCAACACCAGGACATCCAGCCCCTGGAGCAGATTCATGCTGGCGGGGGGGATCTCGTTCGTATCCGTGCAGTACGCCACGTCCCCAATCCGAAAACCCAGCACGTCAAACCGGGGGCCGTGTCGCAGCGGAATGGGGACGATCGTGGCCCCCAGCACGTCAAACGGCTGCGTGTCGATCGTGCGGAATTCAAGTTGGGGAGCGGCCCCCTTGTGCGTGGGCTCGTGCTCGGCGAAGGCGTAGTCAAACGTGCGGCGGATTCGGTCTTCGACGTGCGGCTCGCAGTAGATCGGGACCGGCCCCTCTAAATAGAACTGAAACAGCCGCAAGTCGTCCAAGCCGAAGAGGTGGTCGGCGTGCTCGTGGGTGAAGAGCACTGCGTGGATGATGCCCACGTCTTCCCGCAGCAGTTGAGTCCGCAGGTCGGGCGGGGTGTCGATCAGCAGGTTCCCGCCAGGCAGACCGAGTACGGCGGCGCAGCGAGTGCGTTTGTCGAGCGGATCGGAACTCGTACATACATCGCACGAGCAACCGATACAGGGGACGCCGACTGACGTGCCCGTTCCGAGCAGGATGAGTCGGCCCCGAATGTCCTTCGTTTTCACATCGCGAACCACGAGATTTTCTCGATCGTTGTCAACTAGTTTCGACCAGCGGCAAGTTCGCAGATCCTCGTTAACGTGGCAACTGAGGGGTCGTTTGAGTGCGTTCGGTCGACCTCGTGTTTGTCTGGCGAAGCGGCCCGGCGGCAGCGCCTGTATTTGCTATAAAATCCGCAGTTGACCCAACTTACGGATCCCCATACACTACCCCAACGGCCCTCCTCGCAGGCTCCACGTCTGCGCGCAGCACGTTGCTTTCGAACCTTTTGTTGATCCCAATCGTTCAACTTCTCAGCTCACGTTTTTGCTCAACTTCTTTGCTCAACTTCTTTGCATCGGCGCTCACCATTTCCTTGTGGTAGGCGCTGGCGGTTAAGTAGACGATGGAAATTCTAGAAAAAATCTGGGAGCTGATCGGCCTTTTCTTCTCGGGGATCCTGAGCCGTTTTGAACGGCTGATCACCGCCAGCTTCGGATCTTCTAACGCGAGATTTCTCAAGACGTTACAGCCCAAAGTGGCGGCGATGAACGCCTTGGAATCCAAGTACCAGGCGATGTCTGACGAGGAGTTGAAGGAGCAGACCGCCCGATTTCGAGAACGGTTGGCGGCGGGTGAGACGCTGGAAGACATTTTGGTCGAGGCGTTCGCCGTCTGTCGCGAGGCGGGTCGCCGCGTCCTGAACATGCGTCACTACGACGTTCAAATGGTCGGCGGGATGGTGCTTCACAGCGGGGCGATCGCCGAGATGGTGACGGGCGAGGGCAAGACGCTGGTGGCCACTTTACCGGCGTATTTGAACGCGATCGCCGGGAAGGGCGTGCATGTGGTCACCGTCAACGACTACTTGGCTCGCCGCGACATGGAGTGGATGGCTCCGCTGTATATGTCGCTGGGCCTGACCGTCGGCGCGATCCAATCGAACATGCGCGTGTTGGAGCGGCAAGACGCGTACTCGCGCGACATCACGTACGGCACGAACAACGAATTCGGCTTTGACTACTTGCGGGACAACATGCGTCCGGCGGCTCGTGGAGACGATCGATTCCAGCATGAGCTGCAGCAGTCTCAAGGGCATCTGACCTTCGCGATCATCGACGAGGTCGACAACATTCTGATCGACGAAGCGCGGACTCCGTTGATCATTTCCGGTCCGGCTCACGACAATCCGCGCAAGTACGCGGACGCGAATCGGATCGCCATGCAGTTGAAGCGCGACACGCACTTTGTCGTGAACGAGAAAGATCACTCGGCCAATTTGACCGACGAGGGAGTTCGCGCCGCCGAGAAGCTGGCGGGAGTCGAGAGTTTCTACACGGCCGGAAACATGGAATGGCCCCACCTGATCGACAACTCGCTGAAGGCCCATTACCTGTACAAGCACGACGTCAACTACGTGGTCAAGGACGGCGGTGTGGTGATCGTCGACGAGTTCACTGGTCGCCTGATGGAAGGACGCCAGTGGAGCGACGGTCTGCATCAGGCGGTCGAGGCGAAGGAGAATGTCCGCATCAAGGAGGAGACGCAGACGTTGGCGACGATCACGCTGCAGAACTTCTTCAAGTTGTACGACAAGATCTGCGGCATGACGGGCACCGCGATGACGGAGGCCAATGAGTTCTGGAAGATTTACCAGTTGGATGTCGTCGCCATTCCCACAAACCGCGACTTGCAGCGTCTGGAACACCCCGACGTGATCTACCGCACGGAGCGCGAGAAATACGGCGCGGTGGCGGACGAGATCGAGTTGTTGAACAAGTGGGACGTCATCTTCGCGAAGGGTCATGAGTACGTCGGCACGATCGTCAAGGAGGACGAAGACGGCCTGGACATTCAGCTGCGCGGCAAGAAGGAGAAGAAACGTATTGCTCACTCGGATATTGAGGAGATTGGCCGCCAGGGTCGCCCGGTGTTGGTCGGCACGGTCTCCATCGAGAAGAGCGAGCGTCTTTCGAATTTGCTTGTGCAGCGGGGTGTCGAGCACCAGGTGCTAAACGCCAAGCACCACAAGCGAGAGGCCGAGATCGTGGCACAGGCGGGACGGCAGGGGGGCGTCACGATCGCCACTAACATGGCCGGTCGCGGAACGGACATCATTCTCGGTGGAAACCCGGACACGATGGCCTGGGCGGCTCTTCAAGACACCTACGAAACTCGGCTCGACGTACCCGGCGAAGAGTGGGAGACGTTGGTCCAGCGGATCGACGAAGAGGAGGGCATGTCGGTCCAGGGCGAGCACGTGAAGGTGGTCGGCGGCCTCCACGTGATCGGCACCGAGCGGCACGATGCGCGACGTATCGACTTGCAGTTGCGCGGTCGCTGCGGACGGCAGGGCGACCCGGGCAGCAGTCGCTTTTTCCTCTCGCTCGAAGACGATCTGATGCGGATCTTCG
>JASMLW010000549.1 GCA_030748485.1 Pirellulaceae bacterium | reverse complement strand
CTGACAGCCCGCATTGAAAACTGCGGTCTGCTCGCTAGATTTCGCGCGACTTCTCTCGTTGGATGGACGACTTGTGAACTGGGCCTGCTGACCTGGGTCGCAAGAACCTTGTTTTGGTTTCCGTTTTCAAGGCCTCGACGTGCGAACGTCACCGGCAAGGTTGTTCAAGAGGTTGTTCAAGAGTTTGTTCAAGAGCTGTTGGCTTAGGGGCGGACGGAGCCCCCACTAATTCCACAGGAGGACGGAAGATGTTGAACCTGCGCGGCAAAACGACTTCAACCTGTGAAGGTCTAACTCGTCGCCACCTACTGAAGGCCGGCTTCCTCGGTCTAGGCGGTTTGACGTTGCCGCAGTTGCTTCGGCTGCGGGCCGAGGCAGCTGAAGCGGGTAGTCCGCTTCCCAAGACGTCTGTCATCTTCATCGAATTGGCCGGCGGGCCAACCCACTTCGAGACGTACGATCCCAAACCCTATGCTCCGGCCGAGTACCGCGGGCCGCTCGGCGTGGTGCAAACCAACATACCCGGCGTCATTCTTAGCGAGCTGATGGTGGAGCAGGCCAAGATCATGGACAAGCTCGCCATTATCCGCTCGATTCACCACGACTCCGGCAGCCACGGCACGTCAAGTCACCTTGTCCAGACCGGATACTACCTCCGCGACCGCCAGAATCGGGAAAACGAGATGCCGTGCGTGGGCTCATTCACGGCGCACCTCCGCGGCCCGAACCAAGTGGGGTTGCCGGCGTTTGTCTCGATCCCCGGCCAAATGCGTTACGGCGGAGCCGCGTACCTCGGTAAGGGGTACAACGCATTCACCACTGGCGGAGATCCGAACAGCGCGAACTTCAAGGTGAAGAATCTAACACCCGCCCAGGGGCTGACGGTGGCGCAATTGGAGGATCGTCGCCAGCTGCTCGCATCGCTCGAATCGACCCGGCAACTCGCCGACACGCGCGGTGTCGCCAGCGCCATCGACAAGTTCACTGGCGACGCGTTTCAGTTGGTGACCGGGGACCGAGCCCGCAGTGCATTCGACCTGACCCAGGAGAGCTCGCAGGTGCGCGATCGCTACGGGCGGCACACGACCGGGCAGAGCCTGCTGTTGGCCCGCCGGTTGATCGAAGCGGGTGTCACGTTTGTGACAGTCCGGCCGAGCGGCGGCTCCTGGGACGACCACAATCAGATCGCGCAGCGAATGAAACAGAAGGGACCGGCCTACGACCAGGGTGTGGCGGCGCTGGTCAACGACCTCCACGAACGCGGACTGAACCGGGACGTGCTGGTGGTGGCCATCGGCGAGTTCGGCCGTACGCCTCGGGTCAACGGCAACGCGGGGCGCGACCACTGGGGCCGGGTGATGAGCGTGCTGATGGCCGGCGGCGGCCTGCGTGTCGGCCAGATCGTGGGAGCTTCCAATTCCAAGGGAGAAGTTCCCGCCGACAACCCTTACCGGCCCGAGAGCGTCCTGGCCATGGCCTACGAGCACCTCGGCATTGATGCTTCCGTACGGGTCCCCGACTTCACCGGCCTCCCGCGCTACATCCTGAGCAACCGCAAACGAATCGAAGAACTTCTCTGAGAGAGAGCGTGGGGAAGTCAACCGTCTCACCAATTTCACCCAAGAACCGTGTCCACCCACAGCCGAGGTTCGTCATGAATAAGTCAAAAGAGATCATCGATCTGGACCGCCGCCGGTTCCTCAAAGTCGTCAGTTCAACCGCGGCGACCGGTTCGGTGCTCTGGTCGGTCCCGCCGGCAACCGCGGCGCCCACCGTCAACAGCTCGTCCGAAACCGCCGTGAAAGCTCTGTATGAATCGCTCACGGACCAACAGAAAAAGGTCGTGGCCTTTGACTGGGATCACAAACATCCGAAGCGCGGACTGCTGCGCACCCACGTGTCGAACAACTGGCACATCACCAAACCCGGTATTGCCAGTGACTTCTTCACCAAACAGCAACAGATGCTCATCCACGACGCGTTCAAGTCGTTGTTCACGCCCCAGTGGTACAAAAAGATGCTCAAGCAGGGCCGTGAGGATTCGGGGCAACCTTGGGGCGAGCGGCACAATATCGCCATCTTCGGTAAGCCTGGCGAGGGCAAGTTCGAGATGGTCTTCACCGGTCGTCACATGACTATTCGCGCCGACGGCAACACACAGTCGCACGTGGCGCTAGGCGGCCCCCGGGTGCACGGGCACTCGGCCAGCGGCTTCGATGAAAAGGTCGGCCACCCGGGCAACGTCTTCTGGCACCAGGCGCTCGAAGCAAACAAGGTCTACGAGATGCTCTCCGGCAAGCAGCGCAAGCAGGCGCTTGTCGAGAACCTGCCAACGGAGGAGGAAGTCGGCTTCCAGGGCTCTGACGGCCGCTTCTCGGGTATTCCGATTAGCGAGTTGTCGGGTGACCAGAACGAACAAGTTAAGAAAGTGCTGATGAGTTTGGTCGAACCGTACCGCAAAGAAGATCGCGACGAGATTGCGCACAGCCTGAAGCAGCAGGGCGGGCTTGAGAAGTGCAGCTTGGCGTTCTACCAGGAAGGCGATCTCGGCGACGATCAGGAATGGGATAACTGGCGGATCGAAGGCCCGGCGTTTGTGTGGTACTTTCGCGGGTTTCCACACGTTCACATTTGGATCAACATCGCCGACGATCCCAAAGTCAAGCTAAACAGCCAGCAACTTTGAGTGACGAACCCAACTGGTGAAGATTCTAGTCCTAAGTCAAGAGGAGAAAATCATGAGATTGGTGAGTTTCGTGTGCATCATCGCTTTGGCGCAGTTCGCGATTGCGGCGGAAGACGGAGCCGAGGCGCGGAAGAAACTCGTGGGAGTCTGGAAGGGCGGTGTGGAGGATGGAGCCCAAGGTCATGTGCTCACGATCACGCCCAAACTTGTCAGCTGCGTACGGGTCAGAGACGGCAAGGAAACGGACATCGGGGGCGGCACGGTCAAGTTGGATCTCTCCAAGAAACCGTTTCGCATGGACGCCACCGGGACCACAGGCGGGCAAAAAGGCCGAGCCTGGTTTGGGATCTACTCGCTGGAAGGCGACACGCTCAAGTACTGTGTGAATTCAAAGCAGCCTCCCAAAGCATTCAAGACAGGGGACGGCAACTTCTGCCTCGTTCTGAAGCGGCAGAAGGAGAAAGATAAGACGTCGTCCACAACGACGAAGCCGCGAGTGGACAAACGCAGCCAGTACGCGGTTGCTGAACTAGAAGAATCGGCTCCGGCGCAAGTTTCCGAAAAGGTGCGGCGAACGCTCGCGGATTCCGGGCTGCGAATTCTGTCGGGCGACCAAGTCGTCTGCGACATTTGGCTGCGAGTCGATGTGCCGACACTCAAAGGTGGCAAACGGGCCGATCGGAATTACTCTCTTGAGTCGGGCGAATTGCTGGGGGTGCTGCGAGTCTCCAAGAAGGCAGCGGGTGACTTTCGAAATCTGAAGATCGCCCCTGACGTTTACACCTTGCGCTACGGACTTCAACCGCTGGACGACATCCACGAGTTCACGAAGCAGTTTCGGGACTTCCTGGTGCTGCTCTCGGCGAAAGACGACACCGACCCGGCTCGTGTTAGCAACGAAAGAGACCTGGCGGAACGCGGCATCGACACCACAGGAGAATCCCACCCGGCGATCCTGTACCTGAAGTCCCCGGTGAGAGGACGTAAAGAACTGCCGGCGATCGTCAGTACTCCCGGCTCAGACGCCAATACAATGTTGCAGGTCCTGGCCGCAACGACGACGGCCAAAGGGAATCCCAACAGGAAGGCGATTCAGATCGAGTTGGTGATGGCCGGATACGCCAAGGAGTAACGGCCGTCCGATCATTCACTTGCCCGTTGACGAGACATCTTCGCGGACGAATCTGGAGGAGCCAGGCGAGATGCCCAGCGATCGGGGTAAGCGTGTGGGATCCTGTCGCTCGAGACCGACCGGCGTCTCGATGGCGGCGACCGGGTGCGTAATTCTGCTCGGCGCAGCGTGGCTGATCGGCGGACGCCTTCAAGTTGCGTCGCCCGATCGTCCGAGCGAGGAGGAATTCCGTCGCAGTTGGCCGAGCTTTCGCGGACCGGAGGGATCGGGAGTTTCCGCGTACACCAATCTCCCGACGGAATGGGACGCCGCGACCGAAAAGGGAATCCTGTGGAAGACTCGAACGCCACTGCCCGGCTCCAATTCGCCGATCGTTTGGAAGAATCGAGTCTTTCTTAGCGGCGCTACCAAGGACCGCCGCGAAGTTTTTTGTTTCGACTCAGCTACGGGAAGGATTCTGTGGCGAAGAAAAGTGAGCAGCGAATCGCCCGACGCCGCCCAGCCAATCAAGGTGAGCAACGACACCGGTTTCGCCGCTCCCACGATGGCGACCGACGGTCGGTTCGCCTACGCCATGTTCGCTAACGGTGACCTGACGGCGTTCGACTTCGCGGGAAACGAAGTCTGGAGCCGGTCGCTGGGCGTTCCCAGAAACCACTACGGCCACGCGTCATCGTTGGCGACGTACAACGGCCGAGTGATCGTGCAATACGATCAGGGAAAGGCCAGCGACGACCGATCGAAATTGCTGGCCGTGGATGGTGCGACGGGCAAGACCGTGTGGCGGGTTTCGCGCCCCGTGCCCGCCTCCTGGTCGTCGCCTATCGTGGTGCGGAATGGCCTTCGGCCTTTGATCATCACCTGCAGCGACCCGTGGGTTGCGGCTTACGCGCCGCAATCGGGGGCGGAGGTTTGGCGAGTCGACTGTCTGGCTCCGGCGGAGGTTGGGCCCTCACCCGTCTTTTCCGATCAAAAGATCTTTGCGGCAAACGACTACGCCTCCCTCTCGGCGATTCGCGCCAACGGCTCGGGCGACGTGACGGAAACGCACATCGCGTGGAGCACCGACGTGGGGCTGCCGGATGTCTGCAGCCCCCTGGCTACGGACCAGTTCATCTTACTGTTGGCCTCCCACGGCACGCTGACTTGTATTGACAAGAAGGAGGGAGGCCAGCCTCTGTGGGAAGAAGGTTTTGAAGCGGACTTTACGTCGTCGCCGAGCCTTGTCGGCAATCGCGTTTATCTCTTCAGCCGCGAAGGCAAAGCGTGGGTTGTCGAACCGACCCGCGAAAAGTGCAATCGGATCGCGGAAGCCGACCTGGGAGAAAAATGCGTGACCAGTCCTGCGTTTCAAAACGGGCGGATCTACATCCGCGGCAAGGAGCACTTGTTCTGCATTGGGAAACGATAGTCGACCGCAGGGATCCGCAGTGATTAGCTCGGACCATGGACCGTCAATCGAACGTCCTTAAGTCCAGCGCCAAGGCCGGAACGACCGCTTCGTCTGGGGTCTTCGCTCTTCCACAATCATGGAGAGTTGGCGAGTGGCCGGCCCAATGTGATGATCGTAACGTTGGCCGTTTGGCCGCTGCCCCTTCCTTGATCGCAACGAAACGTGACGTCGTTTTTTCCCGTGGCTATCGTGGGCGCGGTCTCTTTCGGCGTCGCCTCGGCTTTCACGAAGCCGTTCGGATCGAATACTCGCGCGCGACCGCTGCCGTCGTACTCCAGATACCAGCTCGGTTCGAGTCTGACGGGAAACGTGATGGACTTGCCCTGTACAGTCAGGCTCGGGTTGTCGAGCGGGCGCGGTGTTTCTTTGAGCGCTTCCAGGCGTCCGAAGCTGGCCGTGGCGGTCTTGCCTGGCGGCAGGTTGGTGATGAAGACGTAGAGCCGATCGACCGTCTCGAAGTTCATGATCCCAAGCGCC
>JASMLW010000548.1 GCA_030748485.1 Pirellulaceae bacterium | reverse complement strand
GCTTCCAATACCCGGACGGCTGGTAGGGCTTCACGCTGGGCCCGCCAACCTGCTGTTTCAGGAGCCCGCTGATGAGCAGTGCGTTGTCGCGAACTGACTCGGCATCAAACCGAAATCGGCCCTGCCGCGCCAGCAGATCGTTGAACGGATCCCGCTCCATCAATTCCGCCGAAGCCAGCGAGGACTGCTGGTAGGCCCGCGACATCACGATCAACTTGAGCACATGTTTTACGTTCCACTTGCTGTCGCGGAACTCGACCGCCAACCAGTCGAGTAGTTCGGCGTTGCTGGGGACAGATCCTTGAGATCCGAAGTCGTCGAGCGACGCCACGATGCCGCGTCCGAAGGCGATCTTCCACAGCCGGTTGACGAAGACGCGAGCCGTTAGCGGGTTGTCGGAGCCGACCACCCAGCGAGCCAAGTGAATTCGCGACGCGCGTTCCTTCGCTGCGACCGCGCCAAGGAAACTCGGCACGGCGGGTTTCACTTCGGCTCCAGAGTCGTCTAGCCAGTTGCCGCGCGGCAGCACTCGCATCATCCGCGGTTTGGCGGCTTGGGCGACTAGTAACTTGGGCGCGGCGGCCGCCACCGCGTTCTTCTCCTTCTCCAGCGCGGCCACCTCTTGGCGTTCTTTCTCGAGCGACGGAGCAATCGTGCGGTAGTGCTTCAGCAATTCCGCCGTCTGCTGTTTCGATCGCTTGTCCGTCGGTGTCTCGAGAACCTTGACAATCGCCGCCGGAATCCCCGAGTCCTTGATTTGCACCGGTCGCGGGTGCGATGTGGCCGAGACGCGGAATGCTCCGAGCGTATGGTTGCCCTGTCCCCAGTTCTGCTCAACCACTAATTGAACCTCGCCTCGGACATCCTCCTTCAGCTCGAGAACGGCGAAGCTGTCCTTGCCGACATTCGGCAGAATCGCCCAACCCCGGCCTGTGCTTTTGCCGTCGACGGCGGCGGCGATGACGAAGTCTTTCTGTGAGTGAGTAGCCGTGCCGCGAGCCCAGCCGATCTCTTTGTCCCCCGCCTTCAGGCGAAACTCAGTCACCACGAAATTGCCATTGCCGGCTCGCCCTGGGCCACGCGCGGGCAAGCCGTCGCGAGCAAGGACCTCGAACCGCAATCCGGTCACCGCCCGTTCGCCCAAGGAGAGGGACAATGTATAGGTTGCCTTGTCCGGGTTCGGTCCGCCGGCGGCAACGAGTCCGTCGTCGTGGACGGTCAGCTGCACACCTTCGGTGGCCGCTGCCGCTGCCGGCCTCACGGGTCTCCATTGAATCCGTGAGTCGCTGTAGGCGTCAGCCCAGTTGGCCAGCGCCGCCCGCAACTCGGGCGTGTCCCGCTCCAGCGACTTCTTGGCGGCGGCGATTCGTTCCTCCAGTGCGGCGATCTTTGCCGTCTGTTCGTCCGTCGGGATGGCGGTGGGTGGCTGGACACCGACTGCTGTCTCCTGAATGTCGGCGAAGAACGCCGCGAAGCTGTAGAAATCCCGCATCGTGAACGGGTCGTATTTGTGATCGTGGCATTCGGAGCACACCATCGTCGATCCCAGCCAAACTGTCGACGCATTGCGAACGCGATCCGCGGCGTATTTGGCTCGATACTCCTTCGCTTGAGCGCCGCCTTCGCGAGTCGTCATGTTCAACCGGTTGTAGCCGCTGGCAATACGAGCATCGCGCGTGCCGCCCGGCAGCAGGTCGCCGGCGATCTGCTCGACGGTGAATTGATCAAACGGCATGTTCTCGTTAAAAGCTCGAATCACGTAATCACGATAGAGCCAATGCTCGCGATGATTGTCTCCATGGATGCCGTTCGTGTCCGCGTAGCGAACGAGATCCAGCCAGTACATGGCCATCCGTTCGCCGTAATGTTCGGACGCCAACAATTGATCGACCAGTCGCTCGTAGGCGTTCTTGTCATCGTTGACGACGAAAGCGTCAACTTGTTCGGCAGTCGGCGGCAGACCTGTCAGGTCAAAGTAGAGCCGGCGAATCAGCGTCCGCCGATCGGCGGTCGGCGAAAGAGTCAGGCCGTTGTGTTTTAAGTTCCGCGCGATCAACTCGTCGATGGCTGTAGCGGGTGAAGAAGTCGCCGACCGTTTGGGAGCCAAGTAGGCCCAATGGTCTTGATACGGGGCTCCCTGTTCCACCCATTGAATCAGCAACTGGATCTCGCGCTCGCTGAGCTTTTTTTCCGATGACGGACTCGGCATCTGTTCGTCGTCAGTCAATTGAATGCGCCTGACCAGTTCGCTCTTGTCGACCTTGCCGGGCGTGACGGCCGGGTTGCCGTCTCGCGCCGCATAGGCCGCCTCGGCCAAGTCGAGCCGCAGTTCGGCCTCGCGCTGATTCTGGTCCGGCCCATGACACTTGAAGCACTTGTCCGAGAGAATCGGTCGGATGTCGCGATTGAAGTCGATCTGTTGAGCGGCGGCATTCGACTGCAGGGCGCCCGTGATGGCGAGCAAAACGGCGGCGCGAAACGAGTGTCGCGCGAAGGTCCGCGCGAAGGTCCGCGCGAAGGTCATGGAGAAGAACGTCATCGGGGATTGACTCCGCGGTTCGACCGTCGGGATGGCGGGATGGCGTGGTAGCTGGCTTTGTCAGTGGCGCAGCCATTGGCCAGCGGTCTAAGGGTACTTTCGCCGGCGCGGAATCTCAAGTCTGCCGCGATTCGTCGCCGCGGTCGGATTCCGTTGGCGGCCGTTGCATTCCCGCCGCCGCGCGCATCAACACGCTACAATCAGCCTCATGTCATCCCCACCCCTCCAAGCCGCCGGAAAATCTGCGCGTCCAACACGACTGAGGTTTCTGGTCGCGGGCATGCTGTGCGCCGCGGCGGTCGTCGCCTACTTGGGTCGCAGCGGCCTCGGCGTCGCCGAAGGAAAGGTCAGCAGCGAATTGGGCTTGGACGAAGTCCGCATGGGCTGGGCGATGAGCGCATTTTTCTGGGGCTACGCCGTCGCGCAGATTCCGGCCGGTTGGATCGGTCAACTGATCGGCCCCCGCACCGCATTGGCCATCTACGCGACAGTCTGGGCGGCCTGCTGTGCGGCGATCGGCGGTTCGTTCAACTTGACTTTGCTGATCGCCACCCAGTTTGCCTTCGGCGTCGCGCAAGCGGGAGTCTTCCCCTGCGCCGCCCAGGCGATCTCGGTTTGGGTGCCCAACAGCTGGCGGGGGATTTCGACCGGATTGTTGGGCAGCTCGATGTCGGTCGGCGCGGCGGCCAGTTCGCAGCTGGCCGGAGTCGTGCTAGAGGTTTGCTCGTGGCGATTGATGTTCGTGTTGTTCGCGATTCCGAGCGTCGTTTGGGCGATCATCTTCTATTGGGTTTTTCGCGACCGCCCCGACGACCATCCCGCCGTTAACGACGCCGAACTGGCTGTCATTTCCGACGATAACCCGAAGAAGCCCGTCGACAACGAGAGGCAGACCTGGGACTGGCTGGCCTACCTCGCGTCGTTCGATTTGTGGATGGTCAACGGACAGCAGTTCTTTCGCGCCGCCGGTTACGTCTTCTACACGACTTGGTTCCCCAAGTATCTAAAAGAGATGCATGGCGTTTCGACATTGCAGTCGGGGCTTCTCGCCAGCTTGCCGCTGCTGGCGGTTGTGGTCGGATCGACGAGCGGCGGCTTCATCGTCGACGCGATCTGGAAACGAACACAGAGCGCGCGATTGAGTCGGCAAGCGGTTGGCGTCTGCGCCATGTTGGGTTGCGCATCGTGCATCTCGTTGGCCTACTTCGTGCACGGAAAGTACGGCGCCGTGGCGATGATCGCCGCCGGTAGTTTTTGCGCGGCGGTGGCCGGACCGTGCGCGTACACGATTACGATCGACAAGGCCGGCAAGGCGGTGGCTCCCGTTTTCGGCATCATGAACATGTCGGGCAACATCGGAGCGGCTCTCTGTCCAACCGCAGTCGGTTACTTCGTCGCCGAATACGGTTGGAGTTGGTTGTTGCTGCCGTTTGCGGGAATCTACGTGGTCGCCGCATTCTGTTGGTTGTTACTCAATCCTCAGGGCGAGTTTCGTTCACCGAAGCCAAAGCAAGCGGCGTGACGTTCTTCAGCAATAGATCGACCCGCGGAAGCGCGGGCGAGGTCGCGAAAATGACAGCAGCACAAGTGCCTCAGAGCATTACCGAATTCGGTGTCGCCCGTGGCGATATCACATCGCCTGTCGGCATCTATCATCGCATGTGGGGCGCGGCTACTCACAGCCGAGCCGCCGGCGTGCATCGGCCGCTGACCGCGACCGTGGCGTTCTTTCGCGCCGCCGGCGGCGCGGACCAGCAATTGCTGATCGCGCTCGACCACTGCGTGATGGGACGCCGGGAAGTCGACTTGATGAAGGGCGCGGTGGCGGCGAAGACGGACATCGCCGCCGACAAAACGACGCTCGTCTGCTCACACACGCACGCCGCCGGATTGATGCTTCACGATCGGTCTGAATTGCCGGGCGGCGAACTCATCCCGCCCTACTTGAAAGAAGTTGGCGAGACGGTTGGCGAGCTGGCTCGGGCGGCCATCGAGGGAGCTCAAGAATGCTCATTCGTCTATGGAACGGGACATTGCTCCTTGGCCGCTCAGCGCGACTTTTGGGATGAGCAGCGGGGTGAGTACGTTTGTGGCTTCAACCCGGGTGGAGATTGCGACGACACGGTGATGGTCGCGCGTGCGACCAATGCGGCGGGCGATGTGGTTGCGACCTTTGTGAATTACGCCTGTCACCCGACGACCCTGGCGTGGGACAACGAACTGATCAGCCCCGATTATCCTGGGGCGATGCGGGAGGTCGTCGAAGCGGCGATCCCGGCTCCGTGCCTGTTCCTCCAAGGGGCGTCGGGGGACGTCGGTCCGCGCGACGGCTTCGTCGGTGATCTGGAGGTCGCCGATCGCAATGGGCGAGTGCTCGGCCACGCCGCCGTTTCGGCGCTGCTGCACTTGCCTCCGCCGCGGTCCGAATTCGCCTACCGTGGAGCCGTCGTTTCCGGCGCGACGATCGGAGTCTGGGAATGGGAAGAACTGGACGAGAGCGCTCAACAGGAGTTGCGAGTTTGGGATGTCAAACGAGATTCGTTGTTGCTCGACTACCGCGACGAACTCCCCACACTCGACGAAGTACAAGACGATCTGCAACGTCAGACGGCGGCGCAGGCCGCAGCCGAGGCGGCGGGCGACGAGCAGGCCAGTCGCGACGCCCACGCGATGATCGAACGGGCGACGCGACTGCAAGGGCGGTTGCGAGTTCTACCGCCAGGATCGGGCTTTCCGCTTCAGTACACTTGCTGGCGGATGGGCGACGCTGTGTGGCTGATCATCCAAGGGGAGCCCTATAATCTTCTGCAGCGCGAGTTGCGAGATCGCTTCGCCGGCCGGCCGCTGATCATCGGGACGATCGCCGAGAATTGGGGAGCCTCGTATTTGCCTCCCAGCGATCGATACGGGTTGCCGCTCTACCAGGAGTCGATCGCGATTGTCGCCCCCGGCTCACTTGAGCGGTTGATCGAGCACCTGTCCGATGAAGTTCAATCGCTGTTCGCCTCAACCCCGTAGGATCCGCTGATGTACGCCTTGCCGCTCGCCGCCGCGCTCTTGGTATCGACCTTCACCGCCGCCATCGCCGCCGACATCGACGCCGACATTGTCATTCGCGGGGCGACCATTCATGACGGGACGGCCGCGGCCGGACGCGTTGGCGACATCGCGATCAAGGGCGACCGGATCGTCGCGGTCGGCTCGTTCACCGTGGCTTCGCAGACGCGCGTCATCGATGGAAAAGGGCTGATCGCGGCGCCGGGATTCATCGATCTGCACAACCACAGCGATCGATCCATTACGAAAAAGCCAACGCGCGAGATCGTCAATTACCTGACGCAAGGTTGCACGACGATCGTGACGGGAAACTGCGGGGGCGGGCGGGCCGATGTGGCGGCCTACTTGAAAGAGATTGAACGCGGCGGGGCCGGAGCCAATGTCGCTCATCTGATCCCGCAGGGGCAGTTGCGAAAAGAGGTAATGGGGAGCGAGTCGCGGCCGCCGTCTCCCGCTGAACTGGCCGCCATGCGGAAACGCGTTGAGCGGGAAATGGAGGCGGGGGCCTTTGGCATGTCGACCGGGTTGATCTACGTTCCCGGATCGTTCGCCACCACCGAAGAACTCGTCGCACTCGCCAGCGTGGTTTCCAAGCACGGCGGAATCTACGCCTCTCACATGCGCAATGAGAACACGCGCGTGCTGGAGGCAATTGAAGAGGCGCTGACGATCGGCCGTCGCGCAAAGTTGCCCGTTCACATCTCGCACTTCAAGACGATGGGACGCGCTGCCTGGGGACTCGCCCCCGACGCGATTCGCAGCATTCAGGCCGCTCGGGACGATGGGATGACGGTGACGGCTGACCAGTACCCGTACATCGCCAGCAGCACTTCGCTGGCCGCCATGGTCATTCCGCGGAAGTACCGCACGGGAAACCGATTTACCGAAGCGCTCGCCGACGCCGAGGAATTGAAACAACTCAAAGAGCAGATGAAAAAGTCGATCGCCGCCCGCAACGGGGGCGAAAGTCTCTACATCGCCAGCTACCAGAAGAACAGGAAGTGGCAGGGCATGAACCTGCTGCAAATCGCCATGCGGGAAAAACGCGATCCGCTGGACATCGCCATCGAGATCCAAACCAACGGCGGAGCTCAGATGGTCAGCTTCGGGATGCGCGAGGAAGACGTGCGGCTGATCATGCGCGAACCATTTGTTGCGACTGCAAGCGATGGATCGGCGAAAGTTCTCACCGCCGAAACAGTGCCCCATCCGCGCAACTACGGAACCTTTCCCCGCAAGATCGGCTTCTACTCGGTTGAGGTCGGCGTGCTCTCCTTGTCGCAGGCCATCCGCAGTTCGAGCGGCTTGCCAGCCGACATCCTGAAACTGACCGATCGGGGGTACTTGCGGCAGGGAGCATTCGCCGACATCGTCGTCTTTGACCGAGACGCCTTTCGAGATCGAGCGACGTTTCAAAAGCCCCATCAATACTCCGGCGGCGTCAAGTATTTGCTTGTCAACGGAGTCGTGACGATCGACGATGGAAAGTACGAGCGAAAACTGGCCGGCCGTGCGCTGCGGCGACCGCGCGCACCGAAGGACTCTCCTTGATGGTATGAGCGATAACCCCTACGAGTCGCCCGCGGACATCGAGTCGGCGGAGCAGGCGGGTGACGATTCGAACGATGCGATCGTCGCCTCATTCGTCCTGGATCGCGCTGGGATCTACCGAGCTGTTCACTACGCGACCGCTCGAACTCGCCGCTTCGAACAACCGTTCTTCCTGTTGTCAACTGTGCTGCTGGTCTGCCTGCTTTGCGCTACGCTCGTCGACGCGCCGCGCCCGTGGGAAGTCGCCATCGCCGTCACGTTTCTAGCAGTTCACTTTTTGCAAATCCTCCTACCCCACGTCTGGACGAAGCTGCGGTTGAGTCGCCTCCTGCGCGAGTCGCCTAACTTGCTGGGACATCACGAAGTCAGGTTGGACGACGGGCAATTGTCAACGACTTTTGCGCGCGGCAGGTCGTGGCCTGTGCGGGACCTCGAGTCGGTCTACTACCTGGGCGACCTGCTGTTGATCTGTCCCGAGCCGAACTTGTTTGTTCCCGTGCCTCGCAAAGCCGATTTCGGTGAGCGTTCGTTCTATGCGTTCTGCGAACGATTCGCCGTCGAAGCGTAAGGGGAGGGGGGAATGACTAAGGTCTAGTGACTAATGACTAAGGAAGGTCCAATGATTAATGACTAGAGGCTGTTTCAAAACCTTGTACGATGGCCTTCCAAGGCCGCTGCTGTGAACATGTTCTATACACCTAAATCCCGATCCATGCGATACTTCGGCTCATTGACGGGCGAAGGATCGTCCGTCGTCGAGG
>JASMLW010000547.1 GCA_030748485.1 Pirellulaceae bacterium | reverse complement strand
GGCGCACTGTTGCCGGCGCACTGTTGCCGGCGCACTGTTGCGGGCGCACTGTTGCCGGCGCACTGTTGCCGGCGCACTGTTGCCGGCGCACTGTTGCCGGCGCACTGTTGCCGGCGCACTGTTGCCGGCGCACTGTTGACGGCGCACTGTTGACGGCGCACTGTTGTAGCGATAGTTCAGATTGGGGGGCGGGATGGCGGCCACGATCAACACGGTGATTACGTTCAACCCGAGGTCCGTGTCGGCCACGACTACGTTGCTGGATCTGGTGCGGATGTTGGAGCAGTCGGGGTTTCACCACCTTCCGGTGACGGACGCCGAGAAAAACCTGCTGGGCGTCATCTCCGACAAGGACATTATTGAATCGTTGGCGCAGATTCGTGAGCAATCCAACTCCGACCGCGACGCCAGTCAACGAGCCGAGCAACTGCGGGCGTTCGAACTCATGTCCCGTCACCCATTGACGATCGATCCGCGCCGCTGTGAACCAACCGTCGCCCTGCAGACGTTGTTGCAAAACCACGTCCACTCGCTTCCAGCGGTGGAGGACGGTCGGCTGGTCGGAATGATTACGTCGACCGATTTTCTCCGCGAGTTCACGTACGGCGAAGTGGTTTCCTTTCGCGATCCGGTTGGCGACCACTGTGACCGGCGGTGGGAGACGGTCGAGGCGACGGACGACCTGAGCGTGGGCGATCGTCTGTTGAGAAACAATTGCGTGGACTGTTTGATTGTCGAGCAAGGCGGCCTCCCGCTCGCGTCGCTGACCGAGCGCGATTTCCGCGCGGTGCGGTTGCGAGCGACCGCCGCCGACTTCATCGCCGGTCAACGGACCGACGCGCTGACGTTCGGCAGGCTGATTGCCGGAGCTCCGACGATTCGACCGGGCGACACATTGGGCGACGCGGCCAATCGCATGCTCGATGCCAAACGCCGCTCCGTGGCGGTGATCGCGCAGTCCGGACGCGTTCACGGAGTCGTCCGGGAGGAGCGCGTGCTTGAAGTGATGCTGGCGCGATTGGAGGACTGAGGCGCCATTGGTGCCCCGGCGAAGCCAAACGGGTAGGATGGCGGCCAGTTCCATCGCCACTCTCACCCACGAAACGCCATGCCATCTCGAATCGCCGTTGTCACGGGAGCCGGCCGCGGAATCGGCCGCTCCATCGCCACGAAACTAGCCGCTCGCGGGGACCGCGTCGCCGTAACCGCGAGAACGGCCGCCGAGCTGGACAGCCTGGTCGACGAGATTCAGTCGGCCGGCGGCGACGCGTTGGCCGTCGTCGCCGACCTGTCAGACCGCGCGGCTCCGCAACAGCTAACCGACGCCGTTCGTCAGCATTGGGGTGAGATCGAGATCCTGGTCAACAACGCCGGCGTCGGCAGCAGTTCCGCGCCTCAGCCGCTCATCGATTTTGACGATGAGTTCTGGGACCTGACCATGATGGTCAACGTAACTGCTCCGTATCTGCTGACGAAACTCGTCCTGCCCGGCATGATCGGCGGCGGTTGGGGGAGAATCGTCAACATCTCATCGATCAACGCGCGGATCGCCGCCATGCACGGCGCGGCCTACACGGCCAGTAAACACGCGCTCGCCGGACTGACCAAGGCGACGGCGAAAGAGACCGGAGACACGGGCGTCACATGCAACGCCGTCTGCCCGGGACCGACCAAGACGCTGATGAACAACAAGCGGTTGGAGTACGACGCCGATCGGCTGAGCACGACGGTCGAGGATCTCGAAGCACAGGCTTCGCCGCTGGGGCGCCGCATCCAACCGGATGAAGTCGCCAGCATGTCGGTCTACCTGACCGGCGACGACGCCTCGGGCATCAACGGGCAACTGATCAACGTCTGTGGCGGCGTTGTCACGTTTTGATGCGGCGCTCGTTTTCACGCGCCGTGACGACGCCGTCTTGACGGCTTCTCTGCGCGATGAGTCCGACGGCTCACCGCACTTGAGTAACGCACTTGAGTAACGCACTTGAATAAGTTGTGACCTTCTCAACCCATCAGTTTTTGCAGTGCCGGAATGATCTTGCCAACCACCGTGTACCCGGCCATCGCGAGCAGGAGCAAGAACCCCAGTCCGCCGAGAATATTCGAGACGGTTCCGTTGCAATGCTCGCCCATGATGTCGCGCCGGTTGGCCAGCCAGAGCAGCGTTCCGGCCATCAGCGGAGCCGCGACGACGGTCACCATTTGAGCGGCGATGATCGCCGGCACGGGCGAAACGTCGAGAGTATTCACGGCCAGCGCGACGCTCATGCCGGTCAGCAACACGGCGACCGTAAAGTACTTCGGCGCGGCGTCCGTCGGCTGATTGCCCATCCCCAATCCGTCCGAGAGGATGAACCCGCCAATCATCGAGTTGACCAAGAACGAGGAATAGGCCGCCGCGAAAAGTCCCAAGCAAAAGATGGGCAGACCAACTCCGCCAAACAGCGGACTCAAACCGGCGGCCACGTCGCTCACGCTGCCGAGTGTTTTCCCTTGCAGGCTGGCGGCCGCTGTCCAGATCAACATCAGCGTAATCAGCGCCATGATGACCGAACCGATTCGAGCATCGATTAGGCCCGACTTCAGCTCAGCGATGCTCCACCCTTTCTGTTGAGCCAGATAGGCTTGAAAGTAGGCTGCGCTGATGACAAATGTCGTGCCGATCAGGCCGAGCAGCGAGATGTCGATGCTGCCGCCACCGTCGCTGGGAATGAACCCCTTGGCCATCTCGACAACGTCTGGTTTTGCGAATGTCAGATTCACCAGGAATGACAGTAGCAGCACGGCGACGAACCCCATCATCAAACGCTCGACCGCCTTGTACAGGTTCTTGAACAGGAACAGGAAGCCAATGGACAGCGCGTTGAAGGCGACCATCGTCAGAGGTGATTCTATGCCGAGACTCGTGAAGGCCGCGTGCAGCCCGAGATTGTTGCCGAACTGAAACGCGGCGGAGATAAAGAAGACGCCGACGCCGATGAGCACCGCCAACCAGCGGCCGGCATGCGCGGACACCAGGTCGCCCGGCGGCCTGCCGGTGATCACTCCGATCTTCGCGCCCATCGCCATGTAGGTCATCATGAACACGACCGCCGTGACCACCACCCACGACAGCGAGTAGCCACTCGCCGAACCGACTTTGGAACTCGATAAAATGCTGCCCGGACCAATCACCACGCACGCGGTGATCAATCCCGGACCGATTCGCATGTACCAAGGCTTGATCGGTTGTTCGTCGGGCTTCTTGTCGTCGTTCATCGAGTCGCTCGCGTCGGCTGGTGGTGAAGAGAAGTCCACATGCTACACGTGCCGAAGATGTGGCTCAACAAGCCGTCCGGTCAGCCGGCGGCGTCTGTTCAATAGCGGCGTGATTTGCTACCGTCGGTTTGATCAATCCGGCGAACCTTCTCGACGTGAGGATTCGTGAGATGGCGACCGACCTCTCCACAGAGCACCGACCTGTCTCGCAGTTGCTCGGCGACCTCAATGGTCGCGACAGCGAAGAATTTCGGCTGAGCGACGAGCAAGTCGAGTTTTTTCGCGAATACGGGTATCTGGGCGGTGTTCGCCTGTTTGACGACGCGCAAGTCGATCAACTTTGCGACGAGTTGAGTGAGTTGTCTCAGCCCGATCATCCCGGCCGCGAATGGTGGTACGAGTATCACGCGAATGAGTCGAGTGATCCGGATAGCGTTCTGTTTCACGCGCTCGGAGCCTGGCGGATTGCAGCCGGATTCCACGATTTGCTGTGGAACCCCGCGTTCTGTGTGCCGGCGTCCCAGTTGCTCGAGGGGCCCGTTCGGTTTTGGCACGATCAACTGTTCTGCAAACCGGCCGGCCACGGCGGCGTGGTCGCTTGGCACCAGGACTACTCGTACTGGACGCGGACCAAGCCGATAGCGCACCTGACCTGTTGGATTGCGCTCGACGACAGCGATTGCGACAACGGGTGCATCCACTATGTGCCCGGCAGCCATCGGTGGGATCTGCTGCCGATCACTGGACTGGCCGGCGACATGGAGGCCATCGAGGAAGTGCTCACCGAAGAGCAGTGGGAGTGTTTTCAGTCGCCGGTCGCCGTGGCGGCCAAGCGGGGTGAGTGCTCTTTCCACCACGGCCTCACAGTCCACGGTTCATTCGCGAATCATTCACCCCGGCCGCGGCGAGCGACCGTGATCAATGTCGTTCGCGACGGCGTCTGTTCCGACTCCGATGAACCGTTGCTCGACGGAGTACCGCCGGTTCCCCGCGGCCAGAAAATGGACGGACCGTTCTTTCCGTTGCTGTTTGACCCGGCCGATGGAGTATGATCCGATGCAGTCGCCGCGGGTTGCGTGATCCCACGCGCGGTCGGCGCTCCACCGAATATCCGAAAGCGATCCGATGATTCAGCCGCACTCCGCCCTTCCCTTTCGAGTCGCCTGCTGTCTCCTCTCAGTCTGCTGTCTGATTTCAACTCTGCCGGCTGCTGAGCCCGTGCCCGACAAAGTCGTCGTGCTGACGTTCGACGATTCGGTCAGGTCGCACTTCACGGTCGCGCGTCCGCTGCTCAAGAAGTACCGGTTCGGCGCCACGTTCTTCATCACTGAAGGCTTTGACTTCAAGACCGACAAAGACAACTACATGACGTGGGAGCAGATCGCCCAACTTCATCGGGATGGGTTTGAGATCGGCAATCACACGCGAGATCACTTGGGGCTGAGCGATGACAATGTCGACAAGTTGAGCGAACAACTCGAAGCGATCAACGCGCGGTGCAAGGAGCACGGCATTCCGCGCACCATCAGTTTCGCTTACCCCGGCAACAAGTTGTCCGACCTGGCGCTGCCCGGATTACAGAAGCTCGGCATTCGCTTCGCGCGGCGCGGAGGCGCGCCCGAGTATCCGTACGAGAACGGCAGGGGATTCGCATTTGAGCCTGGGCTGGACCACCCGTTGTTGATTCCCTCGGCCGGGGACGCCCGCCCCGATTGGGAGTTCGACGATTTCATTCGCGCCGTCCAGCAGGCCAAGTACGGACGCATCGCCGTGCTGCAGTTTCACGGCGTTCCCGACAAGGCTCATCCCTGGGTGCACACTCCGCGAGAGAAGTTTGAGAGCTACATGCGGTACCTGGCTTTGAACAAGTATCGCGTGATCGCGCTCCGCGACGTGGCGAAGTATGTCGACCTCACGGCTGCTCCCCTGCGTCCTCGCGACGCGATGAACGATCGGATCGCGGCGCTCGAGAAGAAGACGACGCTGGAAGACGCGCGGCCGGCGAAGAATGACGAGGATCTTCGCTATTGGTTAATGAACGCGGTTGGGCGGCACCGTTTTCACGCGGCGGAGGCGGGCCGCGCCGTGGGGCTTACCGAGTTCGAGGTGCGCGAGGCGTTAGATCGGTTCGCCATCGAGCCCGCGAAGCAGCAGCCGACGCGGACCGAAGACGGTCGACCGGTGGTGCTTCCTTATCCGGGCGGCCGCCATCCGCGGATCGGGTTCATCGATGGGGCCATACGCCCACAGCGGGAAACAAAGTTCAGCGTGTTCACTCCGTGGGATGGAGGTGGTTACGTCGTTGCCGATATACCCGAGGCGATTTGGCACAACACGGAACAAGGGCGAGCTCTGCTCTACCTGGCCCACGATGACGTGCCGACCATCTGGACCAAGCGGGGCCTCGCGCTCGAGCCGCTCGAGTGGGACCGCTCAAAACCGCACCGACTGCGTCTTACTCGCACCTTGCCCAACAAGATTCAGTTCGCCGCCGACATCCGCGCCGTGAAAGACGGCGTCGACATGCAGCTGTCGATCACCAACGGAACGGACCATGTGCTCACCGGCCTCGTCGTGCAGAACTGCATCATGCTCAAGGCGGCGGCGGACTTTAATGAACGGCTGAACGACAACCGCAACAAGGTCATCCAGCGACCCTACATCGCCGCCCACAACGGGGCGAAGAACCGCTGGGTGATAACGGCTTGGGAGCCGTGCCTGCGGCCGTGGGGAAACGTGAATTGCCCCTGCATGCACTCCGACCCCAAGTTTCCCGATTGCCAACCCGGCGAGACTCAACGGATTCGCGGTTGGCTGTCGTTCTACGAGGGCGAAGACCTGGCGGCGGAACTTGAGCGACTGGATCAGGTCCGAGCCAAGTAACGCAAGTAGGTCCTGCAGTAGGTCCTGCAGTAGGTCCTGCCTGCCGGGCAGGACTTCGCGACGAAGTCGCGACGAAGTCGCGACAATGGACGTTCCAGTCATGTAGGTCCTGCCTGCCGGGCAGGACAATGGACGTTCCAGTCATGTAGGTCCTGCCTGCCGGGCAGGACAATGGACG
>JASMLW010000546.1 GCA_030748485.1 Pirellulaceae bacterium | reverse complement strand
CACGGCCAGACTGTAGATGGCGATCGGCCCGCCGACGACGAAGCCGATGTGCACCGGCAGCAGCATGGCGCCGGTGGCGGTCAGCACGAACGCGCGAGCTTCGAAGCGTCGCGCGCGGAGGGCGGCCAGTGAGAACAACAGAGTCTGGGCGACGTGGACGGCGACAAGCCAGACGAGAACGGCCTCACCAAAGCCGGAGTGGCGGATGTGATCGGCCGAGGCCAACCCGCAGACGACGCAGCCGATGGCGAGAGCTCCCGCTCCGTCCAGCAGGGCGACTCCGTAGAAGAACAGTGCGGCGACCGTGCCGACGTCGCGAGCCGCGGCCGCGGAGTCGGCACGGTCGTCGGCCACTTCTCGTTCGGCGGAATCCGCGTCAAAAGCGGCGCGAATGGGTCCGCGTTGCAACAGGACCAGCGCCAGGACGCCGAACGGAATGGCGGCGACCACGCCGATATGCAGCGGGAAGAAACCGGCGATGGCGCCCGACATGGCGAACCCGTACCGACTCGTCTTTCGCAGCGAGGCTCCCGTCAGCGCCATCAGCACCACGTAGGAGAAAGAGAGCAGGCTGAAGACCAGGAACCAGGCGCCCGCGACGGGGCCATCGTGCGATCGCGAGAAGAACGCCAGGACGCTGGCGACCAGCAGCGCGAGCGCGCAGACGAAGTCGATGCAGGCGATGACAAAGTAGCCGACATCGATGGTGTTCAAGAATTTCACTGCGCGGGCCGCTTCGTCGATTCGCGACGACACGGTCAGCTGCGGCTCGGCTTCCAGCACGGCGGTCACCAATCGCCGCGCCTCCGGTTCGTCGGCCGCTTTCACCTTCGTGGTCCACATGCCGCGCTGGCTGAAGCGCGTGTCCTCGGCCAGCAAGTCCGTCTGGACATTCAATTTCAAGGTGGCGAGCCCCTCGATTACTTCCAGCCGGACGAGATGGTCGAGCGGGATTTCAACCGGATTCAGCTTGGGCTTCATGCCGGGAATGATGTGTTTCTCCAGGTACTCAAGCAGCAACACCTTGCCGTCAAAGCGGAGAATCCCGTCCGTCTCGGCGCCGTTCGCGTTGTAAAGAGAGACGGGAACTCGAAGTGGCGATGGGGGTCGCGATCGGGGCCTGTTCACCACGGGCGGTTCTTTGGCGGGAAGAGGCTGCGCCGCGTACACGCTGTCGGAGCTCAACCGCTCCACCGCTTGCTTCATCTCCCCGGCGCGTTGGTAGCGTCGATCAGGGTCTTTCTCCAACGTCCGAAAAACGACGTCGTCGAAGCGAGTTTGGACGGGAGCTTTGTCCGACGGCGCAGCGAAGCGTCCGATCGGCAGCTCGCCGGTGAGCATTTCGTAAAAGACGACGCCGAGTGAATAGATGTCGGCGCGATGGTCCACGGCCGTCGGCTTTTCAACTTGTTCGGGAGCCATGTAGTGCAGCGTGCCCATGACTTGGCGCGTGCCGGTCAGCGTCAGATCGTCGCGCGAGCGCAGCAGGAGTTTGGCGAGTCCGAAGTCGGCGATTTTTACGCGGCCGCGGCGATCGACAAGGATGTTCTCCGGCTTGATGTCGCGGTGCACGATGTTTTCGTCGTGCGCGTACTGCAGCGCCTCGCAGATTTGCGGTACGTACCGGAGAGCTTCGTCGGCTTGGATCGCGCCGGTGTTGAGAATCTCGCGAAGATTGACGCCGTCGATGTACTCCATCACGAGATAATAGAAACCGTCGACTTCGCCGTGATCGTAGACCGTCACGATGTTCGGGTGGCTCATCCGCGCCATCGCGCGGGCTTCGCGATTGAAGCGTTCGGCGAACGCCGTCTCCTCGCCCAAGTGCGGAGCGAGCACTTTGAGGGCGACGATGCGATCGAGCCCGACCTGTTTGGCTTTGTAGACCGAGCCCATGCCGCCCACGCCGATCAAGTCGAGGATTTCCAGTTGCGGAAAGTGGGCCGCCAATTCGTCGATGCGCGGAGCCATGTTCGGTTTCAGCGACGCGGACGCCGACGAACCGGCCGGCTCGGTCGTCGCTACGAGGCTCGGGTCATTGGAGAGCCCGAGGTCGAGAACGCAGTGCGGGCAGACTCCGTGCGGGGCGTCCGCAGGCAGCGGTCGGCGGCATTCGGGGCAGTGGGCGGACTGGATCATGGGGGGCTCCGACAGGTGGATCGTTACCTCCTGTACCCGGTTGAGGCGTTCAGGTTACTCACTTCCCGTCCGCGATTCTCGCAAAAGGCACCGCGGTGCGGCTGGACATTTCGTAAGGTCATCGCCAACGGCGACTTACGATTCCAGCACGGAGAAGAAATGTTGAATCTCGTCGTCGACTTCCGAGCCGTCGTCGACGGTGTGCGCGATCTCTTCGCGGACGAGTTCGCGGCAGCGGCGTCGAAACCGGTGGGCGGCCGCTTTGAGGGCGCCGACGGTTGTATCCAGTTGCTCGGCCAGCTCGGCGTAGGGAGCGCCCCGCCCTCCCCCCAGGTGCGGCTTGAGGTGTTCGAACCACTGCAAGCGGTCCGCCGCGGCGCACTCGTCTCGCAGTCGCTCGATCGCTCGCTCCAACAATGCCATGGCCCACCGCCGCTCGAATTCGGATTCCGCTGATCGGCTCGAACCGGCGAGCTGCAGTCGTCGTTCTCCGTCGTCGAAATCGATCGAGAGGTGGACGCATCCGCCGCCACGTTTCAAAGCGTGTTCATCGCGGCGCCAGTTGGACAAGTAGTTGGTCATCGAAGCCATCAGATAGGATCGGAAGCGGCCGCGATCGGGATCGGCGCCGGCCACATCGTTCCGTTCGAGCAGGCGCTGAAAGAACGATTGCGTGATGTCCTCAGCCTCGGATCGATCGACGCCGCGCCGCCGCACGAAGGCGTAGAGGGGGAACCAATAGAGTTGGCACAGTTCGGACAGCGCGCGGCTCGATTCGTCCGAATCCTCCGCGGCTCGTTGAACCAGGGTCCAGCGAGTCGTTGCGAAACGGGCGTTGCCGGGTGTGCTATTCATGAGAACAGGGCGGGAGGAGAGTTGCGCCGGTCGATTGAGTATCGTTGCAATCTTGCCGGGCGGCAATCGTCGGCATGCCCATTCGCCCCCGCCCGGCGTTCCTTGTCGTCGTTCCTTGTCGTCGTTCCGGCGCAGCGGCCTGACTCCTCACGTGCCGGTCCAGTCGCGGCAATGTGCAATTCCCGAGGGAATGGGCTATCCTAATTCCGCTTTGAGACCGCCCTTGTCCCGCAACTAATCAAGCAGGTCGGCCATGAATCTGAATGAAATGACGCGACGCGATTTTCAGCGCAACACTCTGGGAGCGTTGCTAACCTACTCATTGCTCGAATCGCTCGCCAGCGCTGACGCATTCTCCGCCGAGATTCGGCCGGTGGCCGCCAAATGGTTGGCCGAGGTCAATTCCGTCGGCCAAGAGTTGCGCGACAAGAAGCTGAAGCAGACCGAGTGGCAGACGCAGATCGAGTCGCTCTTCACCAAAATCGAATTGCCTGAGTTGCTGAAGTTCATCGACTTCGAAAAGCTCACCGCCGACCTCAAACATCGCAGCAAAGGCGAAAAGAGTTTGCGGATGAAGTTTCCGGAAGTCGAGGGGCTACCGACGAATCTTGTGTTTGGACACCAACTATTCGCGCTGCGGAAAGATCGCTCCGTCGTGCCGCACGGCCACGACAACATGGCGACAGCGTTCCTGGTGCTCAAAGGCGACTTCGCCGGCAAACACTACGATCGCATGCGGGACGGCAAAGATCACATGATCATCAAGCCGACCATCGACGGTCGTTTCAAAGCGGGCGGCTGCACGACGATTTCTGATCACAAAGACAACATCCACTGGTTCAAGTGCGCCAGCGACGTCGGTTTCATCTTCAACATCCACGTGCTCAATCTCGTGGCGGGCAAGCGGTCGGGACGCGTCTATGTTGATCCCAAGGGCGAGAAGATCGGCGGCGGTTTGCTCAAAGCGCGGAAGCTGAAGACGCAAGAGGCCTACGATCTGTACGGGTAGGCGATCTCTACGGGTAGGCCGGCTCTTGTCGAGCAGGCGAAGTCGCGGGCGGGCCGGACAACGCACGATGGAATCGAGGGCGCAGTGGACTTAGGATTGGCGGGCCAGCAGGCGGTCGTCGTGGGCGGCGCGCAGGGGATTGGCCGCGCCATCGCGGATCAGTTTCGCACCTCACTTTCCAACGTGTCGATCTGGGACATTCACCCCGCGGTCGACGATGCGCCGAGCGAAGCGGCGACTGAGCAGCTCGGCGGGCTCCGTTTTCGTCGAGCCGATGTCACCGCTGAGGAAACACTGGTCGCCGGATTCGCCGATTTGGCGGCCAGCACCACAGGGCCGCTGCACGTCGTCTACGCGGCCGGAGCCGGTTCCGGAAAATTCGGGTTCCCGTTTTGGAATCTGCAGCCGGACGATTGGCCGCGCGTCCTCGACATCAACCTCACCGGCGCCGTCCGCGCGGCGCAGGCGGCGGCGCCTCTGCTTACCGAGCGCGGCGGAACGCTGTTGTTCATCTCCTCCATCGCCGGACAGATCGGCTCGCAAACCGATCCGCCGTACAGCGCGGCGAAGGCGGGGCTGATCAACTTCGCCCAATGCGCCGCCAAGGATCTGGCCGCCTTCGATGTCCGCGTCAACACGATTTGCCCCGGTATGATCAAGACGACATTGAATCGCGCTGTGTGGGAAGCGTGGTCTCGACAAGCCGGGCTCGACGCGGTCGGCTACGACGAATGGGCGGGTGAGAAGGTCCGCCAGGTGGCTCCGCTGGGGCGCTGGCAGGAACCTCAAGACATCGGCGCCCTAGCCGCGTTTCTCGCCTCGCCGCTGGCCAAGAATATCACGGGCCAAACGCTCAACGTCGACGGCGGCCAGGTGATGCAGTAGGTCCTGCCTGCCGGCGGGACTTCGCGACGAAGTCGCGACACGCGACGCTCCATCCATCACAGTAGGTCCTGCCTGCCGGGCAGGACTTCGCGACGAAGTCGCGACACGCGACGCTCCATTTACTATACCGCGGCAGCGCGAGGCGGCGCTGAGCACGAATCTCGCGATCGATTCTGGGGTAACCCGCATTCGACGGCCTCGGAAGGCGCCTCGGAAGGCCATCGTACATAAGTAGGTCCTGCCTGCCGGCGGGACTTCGCGACGAAGTCACGACAATCGACGTTCCATCCAGCAGAGTAGGTCCTGCCTGCCGGGCGGGACTTCGCGACGAAGTCGCGACAGGCGACGCTCCATTTACTATACCGCGCCAGCGCGAGGCGGCGCTGAGCACGAATCTCGCGATCGATTCTGGGTTAACCCGCATTCGACGGCCTCGGAAGGCCATCGTACATGGACTTCGCGACACCAGCCCGCCGCGCCAGCAAGGGGCAGCAGCTGT
>JASMLW010000545.1 GCA_030748485.1 Pirellulaceae bacterium | reverse complement strand
GCGAGTCAAAGAGTCAGAGGGGCGTTTACGCCCCATTCCGCCGCAGGCGGCATAGGCCCGTGCTTGAGCACGGGTGAACCAGGCGTTCCAGCTGCAACCAACGCTCCATTCTCGCGTCGCCCCGCGCCATCGCGTCCCACCCTCGCGTCGCCCCGCGCCACCGCGCTCCATTCTCGCGTTACCCCGCGCCACCGCGGACCACCCTCGCGTCGCCCCGCGCCACCGCGCTCCACCCTCGCGTCGCCCCGCGCCATCGCGCCCCACCCTCGCGTCGCCCCGCACCATCGCGTTCCACCCTCGCGTCGCCCCGCGCCATCGCGCCCCACCCTCGCGTCGCCCCACCATCGCGTTCCATTCTCGCGTCGCCCCGCGCCACCGCGTTCCACCCTCGCGTCGCCCCGCGCCGCCTCGTCTTCGCTTCCGTCGGGGGCTCCAACCCGATTCGACAGCCACCCCGGGAGCTTCCGGAACTATCTCGCCGAAGGGGTCGATCTCAACAAGAAGGTGAAAGGCGACAGACGGATACTCGACGGAGTTAGCCACAAAGACGATGATGTTGTGAAGTTGTTGCTGCAGTTCGGGGCTGATCCAAGCCTCACTCCTGCGTTGCTCCGCCACGCTGTCGAGAAGGGCCTGCTGCCGCGCGTCAAAATGCTCGTGAAAGCGGGGGCGACCGCGACCGAGTCGCTGATTGATTTGGCGGAGAAGACGTGTCCGCAAGCGGTCAAGCTGCTCGAGAAAACGCTCTAGCGTCGAGCGCTGCAAATCACAATTTCAACATCGGAGCCCGCCGCCATGAAATCGATCATCGCTCTCACAGTCGCCTTGGCGTTCGCCGGCCAGCTTGCCGCCGCCGACGCGCCGACACCGACCATGGCGGACGTCGCGTACGGGGATCATCCGAAGCAGGTCATGCACTTTTGGCGGGCGGAGAGCGATGAGCCGACGGCGCTGTTGTTCTTCATTCACGGCGGCGGTTGGCAGGGCGGAAACCGGATGAATCGCCACCTGCTCAACATGTTGCCCAACTTGCTGAAGAATCGCATTTCAGCGGTCTCGATCGAATACCGTTTCATCTCGCCCTACGCGCTTGTTTCCAAAGGCGACCCACCCGTCTATCTGTTCTACAACGCCAAGCCGGGGCTCGGCCAACCCCAACGAGACCCAACCCACACGTCGAACTTTGGCGTCAAGTTGCAAGAACAGATGAAGCGACATGGAGTCGCTTGCGAACTCGTCTATCCCGGCGCGCCCGATGTCACTCACAAGTCCGCCGAGGCGTATTTGATCGCCAAGTTGCGTCCGACAAAAGAGTAGCCGATTACCTCAAACACCCGATCGCAAAATGACTTCAGCAGACATTCCCGAACTGCGCACATCCAACGACGTGCTCGGCGACGCCGACGCATTGCAGAGCCGACTGGACGAGGACGGATACCTGTTCTTTCGCCGACTGCTGGATCCGGATCGCCTGCTGGACTTGCGCGGTCGCATGTTATCGATCATGCAAGCGGGCGGCTGGCTGGTCGCCGGCACGGATCCGCTGGACGGAATCGCCGATCCGGATGCGCGCAGCACGGAAGGCGACCTGGAGTACACCGATGTCTACCACGAGGTGTACAAGCTGCAGCCGTTCCACAACATCGCCCATTGCTCGGCGGTAACGGAGTTGGTGGAGCGCATTCGCGGTTGCCCGATGATGCCGCAGCCGCAGAAAGTTGCTCGGCTGTGGTTCCCGAAGTTCACAGAACATACGACCCCCATCCACCAGGACTTTGTCCACTTCCAGGGCACGTTCGATAATCTGACCTGTTGGAGTCCGGTGGGCGATTGCCCGCGCGAGCTGGGCGGACTGGCAGTGCTCCGCGGTTCACATCGCGTTGCGCGAGTGCTCGATCATCAATTCTCACTCGGCGCCGGCAGCCTGATCGTCAACCCGGACGCCTACGACGAATTTGGCTATGAATGGCTGACGACGGATTACGAGGTCGGCGACACACTCGTCTTTCCCGCGTTGACGATCCACAAAGCGCTGCCCAATGTGACCGAGGACCGGCTCCGCGTCTCACTCGACAACCGGTACCAGCGCGTCGGCGACCCCATCGCCGAACACATGCTCAACCCACATCTCAGTTCGATGAGTCCGCTGTCGTGGGAGGATGTTTATCGCGATTGGGAGACCGACGAGCATCAGTACTATTGGAGGGAGTTCGACAATCCCGTGGCGCCCAAGATCACCAGTTACCTGAACAAGGCGTTCGATGAAGCGATCGCGCTGGCTCGCGGCGGCGATGAACGGGCTCAACTACACCTCCGCCGGCTGGCCATTCGCGATCCGGAATCCGAACAAGGGCGCGTCGCATCCGGTGTGCTCGAGTCACTCAACTAGGTGACGCGTGGAACGTAGCTAATAGCTACCGTCGCCAGACGGTGGGGATTGCCGATCACCTTGCGATTGGATGAATCGATTCCACGCTTCGGCGAGCGTAGCCACAGAAGCGAGCGCCAGACGGTGGGGATTGCCGATCATGGCTTCGAAGGACTTCACGAGCACCTACTTTGCGACCGTGATTTTCACCGCCCAATCGCCGTTGGTCGGAGCCCGCAGAGTTTGGCGCCCCGCGGCGACTCTCGTCCGCCGGCTCCACTTCCCGGCGCGGTCTTGTTGCGGGTCCCACCAGGCGACTTCATAGTTGGACCCGCTCGGCAATTCGATCGCCGCCGTTCCACCAGTCGGCAAATAGAGCGCGTAGGCTACGCCCGGTTCAGCCAGGCAGAATGCCGTTCCGTCGAGCACCAGTTGATTGCTCGGCAGCATCCGCCAGAACGGTATTGATTCCATGAACGCGCGGGCGCCGCCCAACTCGCTCCAAACCGAGTCCCAGGCGGTGTGCGGGCGATCGTACGGTTCGAGAACGTGAGCCTCCCAGACGCCGCCGCCCAGATAAGCGCTCCACCACGCGCGGCGATCGTGCTCCGGCCTGCCCTCATCGAAATTGACGACGATCGAGCGACCACGCTGCTGGCAGCGGCGTATCCAATCGTTCGCCAATCGATTGTGAGACAGGCAGTAGTCGAGGCTCCGTTTTCTCCCCGGACTTCCGGTTTGGATGGCCGTGAAGTCGATAGCCGGCGAATCGATGTAAGAGTCGGTGGGTCGATTGACGTTGTGGATTCCCAGCGGATGATGGTAAGGATCGAGATCGCGAAAGCGGCCGGCAAGCTCGAGCGATTTCGAGAGCTTGTAGTTCTCGTTGTGCTCTTCACCCAAGTTGAACGTCAAGGCCGGCAAGTCGCCGAAGCGGGCGATGATCTCACGCCAATACCGCTGATGGTCATAGCCCGACCAGGCGCTGTCGTCTTCCAAGATCAAGTAAGGAACGACGCCGCGATCCGTCATGTGTTCGAACAGCTCACGCCATTCTGTCAATTTGGGGATGTCAAATCGGGTGTTGGCTGACACGCTGTGCCGCTTCGCCTCTCGTGCTGTTGCGCCGATCCAAGGCCAGACGTCTTTGTCGTCACCATCGACATTGTGCGTCATGATGTAGAGTGAGTTGACGCCTTTACCGGCGAGATAGTCGATAGCCGCCTTTCGCTTCGCCAATGAGTCGTAGCTTCGATAGCCGCCGAGGAAGTTTTCCGGGTCGTCGCAGCCGGCCTTCAACCAATAGGGGCCGTCTCGAAACTTGAGATAGCGAACTTTCGGGTCGGCCTCTAACCGGCCGAGTTTCCATAGTCCGCGGGCGTCGCGCGGAGCCGTGACGACGATGGAGCCGCGGTGAGTATCGAGTGCCTTGTGCGTACTGTTTGTCGAGTAGCTCCATTTGCCGACGGCGTCGGCGGCAAAACGAACTTTCCAAACATTCCCATCGCCGCCCCCACGGCCATCACCGTCGTAGAAACCGGGCACGGTCAGCTCGCGACCGCCGGGACCGCGAAACTTGACGTCCAGGCGGATCTCGAATGGATTCGCTTCACCGAGAGCTCGAGACTTCGGTCCCGCGAATCTCAGCTCGATTGTCCGCCATTTACTGAACTCGCCCCGCTCGTCATTCTGCTCGACGGACAGGCCCCGAGCGGCGCAGCTGATCACCATGCCGCACGCGGCGAGAGCAACCAGCGAGGATCGAACAAGATTCATAGCCACCTACTCCGATATCTAGGGTCGCTTTCCGTCGGGGTCTCTGACTTGCAACGTCGCCTTGCGAACAGAGAACGCGTCGTCGCCTGAGAAGACCAGGTGAACGGTGCGACCGTCGTCGCTCATCCACTTCGTCGGCAGGCACGAAGTCTCGCCCGGCCCCACATCCCAGCGGCTGGTGTGGTAGACGGTCGTCCACGGACCCCACGGTTCGGGCGCGTCGTAGATCGCCAGCCCGCCACGAAATCGAGTGTCGCCGCCCGCGCCCGTTTGGCACCAGAGGTAACGACGCAACGCCGCGTTGTAACTGACCGATGAGCGATAGCAGGAATCCTGATGTGTAAACACGGCTCCGCGTTGATCGATGTCGCGCGCCCACCGCGGCCCATCGCTCTCCAGCCGCACAAAGAACTCGTACGCTCTTTGATCGCGGATCCGGTCGCGGGGGACGCGGGCCAGGACCATCCGGTCGGCTCGACGATAAGCGCTGTCGGAATCCGGTGAATAGATGTAGACGAAGTTGTCGCGAGCTCCGGCGTAGTTTTTGCCGAAATTCAGAAACGTCGGGTATCCAAAACTCTTCGTGAACTTCCAACGCGACCAGGTCCAAGTGCGACCGCGATCGGTCGACCAAGCCAATTGCGAGTTCTTAGTGTTGCGAACGAGCATGTAGAGCACATCGTTGACGGCCAGCATTCCGCTGACCTTGGGACCACTGGCTCCGCCGCCCGTCTGTTCGGCCGTGGGAGCGCGGAGGTTATCGCCGCGCCATTTGTCCGGACCGCCGGCGATCGTGCACAACCCCATACTCAGTTTCTTTTCGACAAAGGGTCGGAAACCGCGGCCGTCGCCGTACGCCGTGTAGAGCAAATCGTCGGCGGCCCAGGTGATCGGCCAGTTGTCGCTACCCTTGGCTCCCCGCGTGATCTTGTCGACCGGATCCCAAGCGACGCCGCTGACTATGGGACTGGGCGGATACGGCGCTTCGCTCGCCGCACTCGACTCAGACTTCTCGGTCGGTTTCTTAACGGACGCCGCGATCGGCTCCAGGAACGGCTTGAGCACATCGTAGTGCCCCGCCCATTCTCGCTTCCAGGATCGCCCGGCCCGGGCAACGACGATGTCGAGACTGGGGATCACCACGATCAGGCTCTCGTAGAGACCCCAGGACCAATAGGCGTCGAGCGGTACGTTCGGCAACGTGCCGTCCGCGTTGTTCCACCACAGCAGGCCGTAATGGTCCGAGGCGTTTCCGTACCGTTTGGGGTCGACCTCGGGCAAACCGACGACTTTCCTGACCGGAGCGCGAGCGGCCGCGACAAATTCCGCCGGAATAATCTGCTCGTCGCGCCACCGTCCGTCGCGCAGATAGAGATAGCCGATGCGAGCCATCGCGTCGACATTGGCGCTGACGCCCGATCCGAATTCACGTCGCATGACGCCGTTGATTTCTTTGTCGCGATAGCTGTTTCGCCGCCACGTCAGGTCTTTCTCGGTGATCCCCAAACGCCGAAACACGCGATCGAACATCAAGTCGGAGACGTCGCGCTGATAGGCCAGGGCAACGCACTCGGCCAGCCAGTTGGGGCCGCCGTCGCTGTAATCCCATTTAGATCCTGGCTCGAATTGCAGCTTGCGGTAGCCGCCGGGCTTCTCGAAGCCGGCCGTCTGCGTCGCCAGTTGTTCGATCGTGATCTTGTCGATCCAACCCGTTCGACGATTCGACTCAGGCGGAACCGCGAAGTTGGGATGATGCTTGACGACCGGATCGCTGAGCTGGATCTTCCCGTCGCCAATCGCTATTCCCAGCGCGGTGACACCGATCGACTTGGTCGTCGATTTGAGGTCGTAGCGACGTCGCGTATCGCCCCACCGCAGGACGAGTTTGCCGTGCCGCGTAATGTAGCCTGAGCCGCCGCCAGTCAGCGCGTAGTCGCGCGCCTCGGCCAATTTCTGAGCATCCAATCCCACGTCGCTCGCATCGACCTGCCGCCATTTCGCGTCCGGCCAAACGTCCGCTGCGCGAGCAGACATTCCCGCCAACATGGCGACATTGCACAAGGCCGCAACCAAGCCTGACCGCTTCATGACAACTCTCCGTCACGGCGATTTTGAAATCGCGTCGAGTAGCAACCCCATCGCCGTGTTGGTCGGGTTCTTTTCGCCGCTTGTCCAGGTCCGCATTTTGGCGTCATTGTACGAGACTACCAGGTCCAGACTCGGGACCACCCACATCGCCCGCGGACCACCGTGGCCGAAAGCGCCATACAAATCCTCGGGAGCCGCCGGAAACATGCGAACGCCGTTGCGATCGACTCCGTTCGTCCACCACAACCAGCTGTAACTGCCGAAGTGATCGGTTTGATTGTCAGGCTTGCTCTTCGATCCCAGTGACCGTTGTCCCGGAATCATCTCAGCCACTTTCTTCCCCGCTCGCGGCAACGAATTGGGCAGCGGGCTGGAAACGGCCAGCGCCGCATGCTTGCGGCTGATCAATTGCCGGCCGTTCCAGTTGCCCTGCCGTAGATACAACAGTCCGAACCGAGCGAAGTCGCGAACCGAAACGGCAACTCGTCCCGGACGGTTTCGCTCGCCGAACGCCATCATCGTCGGGTCGTCCTCACACTGCAGACGATCGGTCAGCAGGGGACGGAAAACTTGCTTGTCGACGTTGTCGTAGCTGGCTCCGTAGACTTTCAGAAACAACGTGTCCCAAAACAGAGCCATCTGCCAATCGTTGTAGGCGTAAGCCGCCCCAGGGTGCTCCCGCAGTTGGTAGCATGAGGTCTGATTTGCAAAGTCGCGCCAGCGAATCTCCGCGTCCTTGTGACTCAGCGCCGCGTTGATCGAACCCAGCCGCGGCTCCCAGCGGACGGCCTTTTGTTCGAGGTTGGGGATCTTGCCCAACTCGACCGCCTTAAACAGGAAGTGTGCGTAGAACGGCTTGCACGCCGACGCCACGTCGCCGCGCCGGCTCACATCACCCCATGAATAGACCAGGTATCCGCGCCTGATTACGCAACCCCGCCCGCCGACGAACTCACTGAATTTCTTTAGCTTCTCAGCATCCATCCCCAGTTCAGCGGGAGCCCGCAACCGCCACTCTTCCCCGGGTGTAGTCAAGTCGCTTCGCGCGGCCCCAGGGTCGTCCTGCGAATAAAGTGACCTCGGGAGGCAAAGGCAGCTCAGTAGAAAGAGGGCAGCTAGACAGCCGCGCGAGGGAATCCCCATCAGATGCTCCCGTTGAAGTCACCATCAAGTGGTCCCAGGTTAACGAATCGTTACGGACAAATCCGCCACGATCCGGCGAGATTGGCATTTGGATTGGCATCCAGATTGGCATTTGGGGCGCCAGGGCGACACCGCGTGAAACTCCATGCGCGTCCAACAGTCTCGGCGGCGACTACTCACTGAGCATTTGGTCGAGTACGCGACCGTCCGCCTCAAACTGCAGACCGAGCAAGCGGGCGATCGTCGGCGCCACATCGACGTTGTTGATCGTCTTCAACTTGACGCCCGATTTGATCCCCGCCCCAGCGGCCACAAAAGTGGCGTGCATGTAGTCGGGGCGCGGATCGTGGCCGTGTGAGCCCTTGCTCGCTCCGACATCCACCACCGCCTCCCCCGCCACGTTATTGGCGTAGGAATAGCCAGGCCCCGTCGTGAGAACCAAATCGGGAGCTTCCGCGTTGTCTCGCGGAACGGGGATTCCCAACCGTTTGAACTCCTTGGGAGTCAGCACGCTCGTGACGCCTTCGGTCTTGGCGAGCCGCTGGGCGACGCGCTGCGACGTTGCGGCTCGACCTTGCTTTTCAAGCAAGTAGATGAAAGCCGATCCGCCTTGGCCAACGCACCAGGCCGAGCGCTTCGCGACTTTCCCTTTGTCGTCGACCTCGATCAATCCCATCTGCTGCAAGATGACGTTGGGACGGATCTGCTTTCGATAGGGTGCGAAACCGTGATCCGAAACGACAAACAGAGCGGATCGGCCGGCGAACGGCGGACGCTGAAGCGCATCCCAAATCTCACCAAGGCGCTGATCGCTCTCGCCGACCGCCTGGAACGCCTGAGGCGTGTCCGGCCCATAGGTGTGTTCCACGCCATCGGGAGTGATCAAATGGACCAGCAGCAAGTTGATGCGATGCTTCTTCAGCAAATGGAGCGCGACTTGGGTGTAGATGATGTCGCGTTGAGTCGAACGCTGCTTGTTCCAACCCCAGGCGCCGAGTTCCGAGATATCGATCTTCGCCTTGGCCAACTCCGCGGCGAATCCCGGAGTGGTGTAGCGCGCATGAAGCTCCGGTTTGTTCGAGTCCGGAATGACGAAGTCCAGCGTGTCGGCTCCGTTTGAACACGGCCAAATCACGCTGGCCGTCGATAGCCCCGCGCGATGAGCAATGTCGTAAAGAGTCGGTGTGCGGATCGCTTCGGCTTTCGTCAGCGTGGGATCGCCAATGTACTGGACCGCCCGTCCAGTCCGACGATTCCAAACTGAGTTGCCGATCACGCCGTGCCGAGCCGGATACGACCCCGTGATGATCGATGTATGCGACGGCCAAGTCACGCTGGGGAAACTGGCTCGCATGCCCGTCGCCACAGCGCCCCGTTCGGCAATCGCCCGCAGTCGCGGCATCTTGGCTCGCGGGTCGCGCAAATAACTGGCCGACATCCCGTCGACACTGACCAGCACGACATGTTGGACCGGACGATCCGCTCGCCCAACAGAAACGAGCCCAATGAATAGAACCAACGTCAGCCGAAATGACCCAATCATCACTGTCCTCTGTGTCGTTGAAACTGTTCACCGTCCGTCCGCGAATCTTCCTGGAGTGACTTCGCTACTTCGCTAAAGTCACCTCCGCCACAACCTGTCATGAATGCTAGCACACAACACAGAGCCGCAAGCCGCGACCCTTTCAGCCATTGTTTCCAACCGGCCATCGAGATCTTCCTTGCAGGTTAGTCGATCGTGTTAATCGACAGTACTGTTCATTGGGCGTATTGGCCTCGGGTTATGCCGTTCCGTGCTTGTCTACTATACTCGTTCGTTGATCGCCGGCGCCAACATTGAACCCAAGGAGCATTCGCCGTGTCACACTATCCGATTCGAATCGCCGGCATGGGACTCTGCTGCTTGCTGGCGGCGGCGTCATGCAACCGAGCGACCGATGTAGCCACGGGCGGCGGAGCAACTCCCGAGATGACCGCCGAGAGTCTGCTGCGGAAGACGACCGACTTCTACCGTGAACTCGACTCGTTTCGAGTCGATGTGGTCCAGACAACGGAGATATCGTTTCAAGGGCAAGAGCAGAAATCGACCTCGGAGTTCCACACGACTGCTCAGCGCCCGAACCTGATGGCGATTCACGACACAACACACGAGAACATCGGCATCGTTTCGGACGGCGAGCGCGTCTACACATCGATCGCTGAGATGAAGAAGTACGCATCCGTGGATGCTCCCGCCACGTTCGACGAACTGCTCCAATCAGAAGCCTCGGGAACTCTGATGCTGACGGGAATGGGGACAGGTTTCGTGCTGAACTTGCTCCGCGACGATGCGTATTCAGACATGATGCAGGGTATCGAGAAGTCCACGCTCGCCCCCGACGAGTCGATCGACGGCGTCCTCACCCATCATCTTCAATTCGAGCAGGCGAATGCGAAGTGGGACGCTTGGTTGGCTGCCGAGGGCGATCCGGTGGTGGTCAAGATCGTGTTCGACTTGAGTCCGCAGTTTGCGGCGTCGGGCATCGTCAACGCCAAGTCGATCAACACATTTGAGTTCAACGGCTGGTCGGTGAATCCCAAGCTCAAGGAAGAGACATTCGTATTCCAACCGGCTCCCGATTTCGAAGAGGCCGAAGGTTTGTTTGATTCCGGCGGGCGCGAGCCGGAGCCGTCGCCGCTCATCGGCAAACCGGCGCCCGAGCTCGTCAGCACGACACTCGCCGGCGAACCGTTCAAGCTGTCGGAGCAACACGCCGAGAACATTGTCTTGCTCGACTTTTGGGCCACTTGGTGTGGTCCCTGCGTTCAAGAGATGCCCGTGTTGGCCGAAGTCGCGAAGGAGTACAAGAAACGCGGCGTCCGGTTATTCGCAGTCAACCAGGGTGAGGACGCCGAGACGATCGCCGCGTTCCTTCGAGACAAAGAAATGGACGTCAACGTTGTGATGGACGCTAAAGGCGACGTCAGCTCGGGTTACCAGGTGCAAGGAATTCCGATGCTGGTCATCGTCGACAAGGGTGGGAACGTTCACAACGTTCACATCGGCTATCGCCCGGACATCGGCGACGCCCTGCGGCGGGAGTTGGACGAGTTGCTGAGCGACGACGGTTCAGAATAGGCGAGCGCGGGTAGTGCTCATCAGCCGATGACTTCAGCGACAACTTGCGCTTCATAGGGGGCGACGCGAATCGGGCGTCCGTCGCTCGACTTCAACTCAAGCCGCGGGTCGATTCCCAGCAGCGTGTAGATGGTCGCCGCCAAATCGGCCGGCGTCACCGGGCGTTCCCGCGGCCCCTCGCCGACCGCGTCACTGCTGCCGATCACCCGCCCACCGGCAACTCCACCGCCAGCCAGCAGCGCGCTAAAGACGCGCGGCCAGTGGTCGCGGCCGACGGACGTATTGAGTTTCGGCGTGCGTCCGAACTCGCCCATCACAACAATCAGAGTCTCGTCGAGCAGCCCGCGCTGGTCGAGATCTTGAATGAGTCCGTTTAAGGCGAGATCGAGTGAGGGGATCAAACCGACGCCTGGCTCGGGGGCGCCCGTGTAGCCCTCTTTCAATCGCGTGTAGAGATTGTTGTGCGTGTCCCAGCCTCGGTTGTTCACGGTCACAAACGGAACGCCTCGCTCAACTAGCCGGCGGGCCAGCAAGCAGCATTGGCCAATCGACTTGCCGCCGTAGCGGTTCCGCACCTCGCGAGGCTCGTCTCTCAGGTCGAACGCCTGCTTCGCCTCGGACGACGTAATCAACCGGTAGGCTCTTTCCAAGTCCGGATCCGAGAGAGCTCCCGGGTCTCGATCGGCTCCGTCGCTAAAGCTGTCCAGCGCGCCGACGAACTTCCGCCGCCGATCGAGCCGTTCCAGATCAATGCCTTTGTAGAAGTCGAGGTCGCGAACTTGAAAGTCTCGCTTGGCCGGATCGGCTCCCACGGAGAAAGGCCTCGTCGAACTAGGCAGGTACCCGCCGCCCGTCAGCCGACCGCCGCCGACACGAAAACTAGGCACAGCTACGTATGGCGGCAGCACTCCCTGTTGGTTGCGAACGTGCGCCAGTACGGCTCCGTAGGTCGGATACTCGATCACCGGAGTCGGCTTGTAACCCGTCATCAGATAGTGAGTGCCGAAGTTATGTTCGCCGAGCGGCGAGGTCATGGAGCGAATGATGGCCATTTTGTCGAGCGCCGCGGCGGTTTTCGGCAAACACTCGCTGATGCGGACGCCCGGCAGCTTGGTGGCGATCGATGTCAGCGGTCCGCGCACTTCGCTCGGCGCGTCCGGCTTCAGATCAAATGTCTCCAAGTGGCTGGGTCCACCGTCCAACCAGATCAAGATGCACGCCTTCGCCTTCGCTGAGCCGGCGGACTTGGGCGACTCGGCAGCCGCCAGGCGCTGCGTTCGAAACAGGTCCCCGAGACCAAAACCGAGCGCCGTCAATCCGCCGACGCGCAACAGATCGCGGCGGGTCGGGCCGTCGCGTCGCTCACGAACCGTTTTCACTGTCATGATCTTCTCACGATCGCGTTTCCAAGTCTTGTATGTGGTCAACCACAGTCCCGTGGCTCGCCGGCGGGCCGGCGACTCAATGATTGGTTACGAACTCGCGACAGCTGAGCAAACTCCAAACAAAATCCTCCAGCGCTTGGCGGCGTTCTTTCAGCCGCTCTTCCCCAGCGAATTGCCGAATCCAAAATTCGCGCTCGCCGTTCGTAGGATCCCTGTTGAACGCCAAGCGGTAGAACTCGCCGACGATCTCGCCGGGCTGCTTGTCAGCGGCAATCAGCTTCGCCAAACGACTTTGAGGGTCGGCGATGCGGCGGTTGAGCAGCGGTCCGTTGAACAGATGCAGTTTGAGGCTCAGCCCCCCGGCGGTCATATCGGCGGACTCACAACTGTCTTCGCGCGAGCAGCGGCCGAGAATGTCGAGGGCCGCCGATTCAATTCTGGGGTCGAACAGACTCACGGCGCGGGTGCCGAGTGGTTCGTCGCCGTAACGATCGGCGATTCCCGTGACATCCGAAATCGCGTCGGCCAGGATTTCCGGTTGCAACGGTCGCGTCAAGGCGTGGGAATAGTAACGGTCGTCGGCTTGGTTCGCGGTCGTCGTTTGCGAACTGCGCGCATATGTCGAACTCCGCGCAATCCGCCGCAGAGTATGCCGCAGGTCGTATTTGTGGCGAACGAAGTCCAACGCCAACTCGTCGAGCAAAGCGGGATGGGTGGCCGGGTTTGTCGCCCGCAGGTCGTCCGTCGGCTCGACCAACCCGCGGCCCATCAGCTCCTTCCACAGGCGGTTGACGATCGCCTTGGCGAAGTACGGATTGTCGCGATCGGTCAACCACTTGGCCAGCGCGGCGCGGCCGTCGCGATCTTCGCCAATGAAACGCTCACCCGGAATCCGGGGCACGGCCCGCTCACCGGTTCGCGGATGCGTCACTTCACCCCGGCTGGTGACTTCGATCACACGGCCTCTCGACATCTTGGCGAAGACGGCGGCCAACCCGTGGTAGTCGTCTTGGGTCCATCGATCCAGCGGATGATTGTGACAGTTGGCGCAGCGCAGCCGGTTTCCCATGAACAATTCACTGGTGAACTCCGCCTGCTCTCGTGGCCCGCCGACCGTGCGATAGAAGTTGGCCGGACCAACTTCGTGAGTATCGCCGGCGCTCAACAACATCCGCCGCGCCAACTCGTCGTACGGCAGCCGCTTGGCCAACTGTTCCCGCAACCAGCGGTGGTACGTTTGCGCGGCCTCCTTCTCACCGCCGCGCTGCGACCGGATGCGGAGGAGTTTCGCCAACTGCATCGTCCAGTACTCGTTGAATTCATCCGACGCCAGCAACTCATCGACAACGGCGTCGCGTTTCTTTGCGTCGTCGCCTTGCTGAAATCGCCGCTGTTGGGCGGGGGTCGGCAAACGTCCAGTCAAGTCGAGCGTAACGCGTCGCAAAAACGTCGCGTCATTTGCGAGTGGGGACGTCGGCAACCGCAAGGTCTCGAGCAATCCGAGCACGTGGTCGTCGATGAAGTTCCGTCGCGGCTCGCCTTGCAGGCGGACTGCCGCGTCCGATAGCGGCGCGATGATCTCCACGGGAATGTTCCGATCGAGATACCGGGCGACAACAATATGCCTCCCGCGCCGCAACAGCTTCGCCGTCGCCGCCTGCTGATCGATCTCAACCGCGGCCGCATCTTCCGGAGTGAAGACCGTCCAGGGTGTTACGTCGACTGTTGAGCCGTCGTTGAACTTCGCCGTCGCCCTCAATTGCAGCTCTGCGCCGACGTCATCCGCAATGTGGACCTTCGGCGAAACGTCAAATCCGACGAGCGACTTCGTGGAAAACCGAGTTGCCCCCTCGCGAATCCAGCGCCGCAACAGTTCGGCTCCGGAGCCGTCGTCGTCGAGCCGCACGCCGCCACCGTGCTCAATCGTCTCGGTCGGCTTGAGAACGACGATGCTCACGTCCGGCCGGGCCAAGTTCACTCGCCGACCTTCCGACTCGAGCGCGATCGAACGATAGTCGAACTCCGGATCGCCGCCGTACAACGACAACCGGAATCCCCCGCGACCAATCGCGGCGCCGTGGCAGGCGCCCGAATTGCAGCCGGCCTTCGTCAGAACCGGAATGAGTTGGTTGTCAAAATCAACCGGCGCCGGGTCGGCGGCAACGAGAACGGAAGAAATGACGAGGATGAGTGGTGACACGAAACTCTCCGCGCTGAGGCTCTCTAGGCGACGCGATCAGTTCAACGCGATCAGTTCAACGCGATCATTGACCAAACCGTCGCTCGACATAAGTCGAATGTAACCGAATGGCCAGCCATAGTCATATGCCATCGAGCGATCGGGGGCGGGACCCACAGGCGTCGCGTCCGCCGATTGACGGTCGTCGACTGGACCGACCCGGTCGAATTCCCTAACCGCCGCACATGTGGCGCTGTAGAGCGGCCGCTAAGTCGTTCGTGTGCGGAGGCTTGAGGATCGTCAAATGCTCGGCGGCCGTGCGTTCGACGGTCACGCCCGCGCACAATCGCCGCCATTCTCGTTCCGGATCGGCCTTGCGGGACGGGGGCGGATCGGCGCCGAGCAACAAGACAACTTCTCCGTCGTACGGGTCGGCGTTGTAATGAATCGTGGCGTCCACGTTGGCTCGAAAAACGTCGAGCACCCACTTCGCTTGCTCATCGGTGGCGCCGGGCGGAATGATCTCCGCTGCGCTGGCCTTCTCGACGAAGTCCGGCAGCAAACGCTCCGAATCGTATCCGCGGAGGTGGAACAGCGGCACGTCCGGCGACGGGAACAACTGTCGAATCACCAGGACCGAGTAAAGGATTCCCGCATCGACCAACGCGACCAAGTCCATGCCGTCGCCACGAGCCCGCAATTGGCGAGCTATCTCGTAGGCGACGATCCCGCCGAACGACCAGCCCAGAACCGAATAAGGACCTTCCGGCTGCACCGCTTTCATCGCCCCAATGTACTCGCTCGCCATCTGCTCCACGCGAGTCAGCGGTTCGCGAACGCCGTCGACGCCAGGCGCCTGAATGCCGTAGAGCGGCTGATCCTCGCCCAACGCTCGCGACAATTCCAAATAGCAGAGCACGTTGCCGCCGCCCGGGTGAATGCAGAATAGCGGCCGCCGCCAGCCGAGCGGCTGCAACGACACCAGCGGCGACCACTCGCTCGCCGTCTTCCCCTCGCGCAACAGGCGAGCCATTTTCGCGATCGTCGTGTTCTCGGCGATGTCTCGCGGAGTGAAGTCGCGGTGGATCGAACGCTGCACCTGCGCCGCTAACTCGACAGCCATCAGCGAGTCGCCGCCCAAACGAAAGAAATCGTCCTCCACTCCGATGCCGGAGCGACCCAGCAACGCCTCCCACATCCGCACGAGCGAAAACTCGAAGTTGTCGCGCGGGTCGATGCGATCCCGCAGTGTTGCGACCGGCTGCGGCGCTTGAATGTCGCTCACCTCCAAAGACGCCAACGAACCGCGGTCAATCTTTCCGTGGCTCGTTCGCGGCAGCGACTTAACAGAGTACCACCGGCTGGGGGTCATGTAGGGCGGCAGGGTCGCCGACAGATGTTCGCCAAGAACGGCCGCGTCCAATGCGCCATTCGCCAGCACGCAATAGGCGACCAGCGACCCGTCGCGCGCCGCGACGGCCGCCTCCCGAACGCCATCGTGGCTCTGCAGCGCCGATTCGATCTCCTCCGGCTCCATGCGCTGTCCGCGAATCTTCAATTGGTTGTCCACCCGCCCGTGAAATCGCAACGCGCCGTCCTCCAGACGACTCACCAAATCTCCCGTGCGATACATGCGAGCAAACTTTCCGCCGTCGTGCGGATTGGCGACAAAACGAGCCGTTTGCAGCTCGGGCCGATCCAGATAACCGGCCGACACGCCGGGCCCCGCCACACAAAGTTCACCCGTGTCCCCGTTGGCGACGGGCTGCAACTGCGAGTCGAGGACGTACGCTCGCATGTTCGGGATGGCCCGGCCGATCGGTACAAACGTGTCGCTCGCTTTGCGCTCCACACGCTGCACCGTGCTCCAGACGGTTGCCTCCGTAGGACCGTATTCGTTAAACAGGCCGACGTCGGGGCAACGGTCGTAGTGCGATCCGACCACGTCCACCGTACACGTCTCGCCCGCCAAGATCGTCACACGTAAGCTCCGCTGCCAGCCCTCCTTGTTCGGTTTGCTGAGCACCGACTTCCATAGCGAAGGAATGCAAAGCACGTGAGTCACCTCGCGCTCGGCGATCTCTTCGTCGAGATGGGCTAGTCGTTCCTCGGGATGAGGATGCGGCAGCACCAACGCGCCGCCCGACGACAACGTCCAGTAGATCCCCGCCACGGAGCTGTCGAACGTCATCGGTGAAAGCAATAAGAACCGCCCAACCGGCCGCGCGTAATAACTGAGCCGCGCCCGTGTCGAATGCACGACGTTGTCATGCGTCACGCATACGCCGTTGGGCGCGCCCGTCGAACCCGATGTGTAGATGACGTACGCCAGCTGAGCTCCCGAGATGATGGGAAAAGATGTGTTCCTCTCGTCGGCGTTCGACGATTCAAGATCGTCGAGCGCGACGAACTTGCTCCGCCACTCGCTAGGCAACCACTCCGAACTGGCTTGGCCGAGCACACAAGTCGCTCGGCACTCACCTAGAATGGTGTCAGTGCGAGCCTCAGGTTGACGCTCGTCGATCGGCACGTACGCGGCGCCCGCTTTCAACGCCCCCAACATGCCCACCACCGTGCGCCACGTGGGCGCCGCTTGCAAACCGACCAGGTCGCCCGAACGAACGCCGAGTTTCCCCAATCGACGCGCCAAGCGTGTCGCCAACCGGTCTAACTCGCCGTACGTCAGTTCGCGGTCACCGTTCCAAATCGCCAACGACTCGGGCCGCTGACGGGCCATCGACTCAATCAACTGATGGACCCCCAGCCGATTCAGTCCACCCTGCGTTGAACGGGCGGCAGGCGGGCGCCGGGAAGGAACCTGCGGGGCAATCCTGTCTAATCGCCTGCGCCGCATGGGAAGTCACCCCGTTTAGCAAATCGATACAAACCACCCACTTTCACCATGCTAACTGGGCTCATAGGGGCCGTCGATCCGCAAAAAGATGGAAGTTCGAAAGTCTCGAACTGACTCAAGTCGTGACTTCACAGCGACTTGAGTGGCAGGACATCGCGGGTGATCGTGCCGGTCAAGCGAACCGCTTCCACGTTCTGGCGACGTAGCTACAAGTGAGCTGCCGCTCGGGGTCCTCGTTCGTCCGCTCCCGATGGTCGCTGGAATCGAT
>JASMLW010000544.1 GCA_030748485.1 Pirellulaceae bacterium | reverse complement strand
TTGGAACAGCCAATCGCGCGATCGGCAATTGGGCGCCCCGGCGAATCGTGGCGGCGGCTACGCCGGCTTCAGTCCGACGAGTTGTTTTTCGACGTACTTCGCTAAGATGTCGGTCTCCAGATTGACGGCGTCTCCCGCTTGCAGTTTTCCCAACGTCGTCACTTGTAGCGTATGAGGAATCAAAGCGACGCTGAAACGTTCTTCTTCCACATCGACCAGCGTGAGGCTCACGCCGTCGACGGCGATCGATCCTTTCGAGACCATTTGGCGAGCCAAGGGGAGAGGCGTGCGAAACCAAAACGTCGACCAGTCGGCTTCGTCAATCCGTTCGTCCAAACGCCCCAGTCCGTCGATGTGTCCAGTCACGTAGTGCCCGCCCAGTTGGTCGCCGACTTTGAGCGAACGTTCCAGATTGATTCCGTCGCCGACTTCGAGTTCACCCAGATTCGTGCGCTTCAACGTCTCAGGTCCGGCGTCAAATTCGATCGACCGGCCGTCGTGTTGCACAACGGTGAGACAACAGCCATTGCAGGCGACGCTGTCGCCCAACTTGGCGGCCGCGGCAAGCTCGCCCGCCTCCACACCCAACCGCACACCCGGTCCATCCGGCGACAGTTTGACAACTCGACCAGTTCGCTCAACCAAACCTGTGAACATCGTTTCGCGCCGACGAACGGCGCCTCCTAGGCAATTCACCCGAGATCGGGCAGAATAAGCGGTTCGCTTCGCCGCGTTGTTTCCGCTGACAACGCCCTTCTGGTTTTAGCTTGAGATCGAGACGAATTCCATGAGCTTCATCACAGACATTACGGGTCGACAAGTTCTGGACAGCCGCGGAAACCCAACCGTGGAGGTCGAGGTGATGTTGACGGATGGGTCGACGGGCCGGGCTATGGTGCCGAGTGGGGCGAGCACGGGGGCTCACGAAGCTTGGGAGTTGCGCGACGGCGACAAGGACGTATACCTTGGCAAGGGCGTGACGCAGGCGATCGAGAATGTGAATACGGTCATCGCCGACGGGCTGCTCGGCTCCGATGCGTTCGACCAGAACGACATCGATGAGCGGCTTTGTGAGTTGGATGGCAGCGACAACAAGAGCAATCTCGGCGCCAATGCGATTCTCGGCGTTTCACTGGCCACCGCGAAAGCGGCCGCCGTCTACACGGGACAGCCCCTTTACCGGTATCTGGGCGGTGTGGCGGGCAACCTGCTGCCCGCGCCGATGATGAACATCGTCAACGGCGGGGAACACGCGGACAACTCGGTGGACGTTCAGGAGTTCATGGTGATGCCGCTCGGCTTTGATCGATTCAGCGACGCTTTGCGGTGCGGCGTCGAAGTGTTCCATCATCTGAAAAAAGTGCTCAACGAAAACAATCTCAACACCGCCGTCGGCGACGAGGGCGGATTCGCGCCGGATCTGGGCAGCAACGGCGAGGCTCTCGACCTGATCATGCAGGCGATTGAGAAGGCCGGTTACCAACCGGGTGAACAAGTGAAGATCGCCTTGGATGTCGCGGCGACCGAATTCTACGACACCGACAAAGGCGTCTACTCGATCGACGGCAAACAGATCGATTCGGCCGCGATGGTTGAGTTTTTGGCTGATTGGGTGGAGAGATATCCGATCTGCTCTATCGAGGACGGTTGCAGCGAAGATGATTGGGACGGCTGGAAACTGCTGACCGAACGAGTCGGTGCGCAGGTCCAACTTGTCGGCGACGACTTGTTTGTGACCAACACCGAACGGCTGCAGCGCGGCATCGACAATGACATCGCCAACAGCATCCTGATCAAGGTCAACCAGATCGGCACGTTGTCCGAGACGATCGCGGCGATTCAATTGGCTTCCGCCAACGGGTACTCGAGCATCGCCAGTCACCGCAGCGGCGAGACGGAGGATGCGACGATCGCCGACCTGGCGGTCGGACTCTGCACGGGCCAGATCAAAACCGGATCGGCTTCGCGGAGTGATCGCATGGCCAAGTACAACCAGTTGCTGCGGATTGAAGAGGAGCTGGGCGATTGCGCTCGTTACGGCGGCCCGCTATTCCCTCGCTAGAATCGGCGTTGCGTAAACGCAACTTGCCCGGGGTGCTCTAGTCGCTCTTGATTGACTATTGGTGACCTATTGGCCGTCGCAGCTCCCAGTCGATAATGATCCACCTTTCGCCTCGCTTTTCGAAATTGACGATGACGAATTGCGGGTAGCGATGTTCCCCGAGCGTTTCTGAACGCGGTCCGCCGACGGCGACGGCGTTGAAGGTCGCCTTGGCGCGCGGAGTCTGGCCGGGAAACTCAACTTCCAGGTTGCTCTTGATCTTAACTCGGTGTACGCGAAAACGGCGGAACATCATCTCCACGGTCGGCCGCTCGCGATTGGCTTCGTCGATGTTGTCCAGCACGGTCTGCAAATCGTCGCGCTCGATCGCGGCGGCCAGCATGTGCAGCGTGTTCTTAACTTGCTCGGCATCGGTTGTGACGAGTCGCTCGTAGAGCAAACCTCCGCCGCAGATCAGGACAACGGCGACGAGGAAGTAGAGCGGCTCTCGGCGGCCGCCGGTCTTCAACCAACCGCCGATTCCGATGGCGACGCCGAGGGCGCCGATCATGGCAATCGGGAACGGGTTTTCGGCGACCCATGTCATGATGTTGTCACTTCCTGCGAGGAGTGGAAACGCGCGGTGGTCCGCCGCCGCCAGATCTTGACGCCCGAGACGAAGAAAACAGCCGCCAGCCCAACGTAAAGCGGGCTCAACGAAATGAGCGTTCTCGCGTCCGTCGAGAGCGGCGTGTCGGGTTCTTGACCGGCCGCCGCGCGGGCCGCCCGCTGTCGGGCCTGATAGTTCTGCTCAATCTGCGCCTGCCGCGGTCCAAATTTGGGAGTCAGCAAGACGAGCGCCACCAATCCGGCCGCCGAGAATAAGTGCACCCAATACCAGGGCGACTCGGTGATCGAAGGCGTGGAAGACACGTTCCCATCCAGAAAGGAGACCGGTGAGTTGACGAGCAACTCAATCAGGCTATCCGCACACGGACGCCAAGCCAAGGTGGGAAGCTGCGCCGCGCTCGTGAGGACCGCCGTTCTGTTCGCCATCCGTCGGAGTGCTTCGCGCCGGCGGGCGACCCGCTCCGGCGAGTCGCTTGCACTTCGATGGACGAACTCTTTCTGGGACTCTCGGTCAGGGCGTCGGGGGAGCGAAGTGGTAGTACTGACGCGGATAGTCGGGATACGAGCCGTCGTGCCAGGGTCGCCACCGCGGCGGCGTGGCGGGTACCGGTCCGGCGGGGGCCGGTGCACCTGCTCCAACTCCAGCCCCTGCCCCCGCTCCAGCCCCCGCGCCAAGACCCGGACCCGCGAATGGGCCGCGGCCGAAACCGCCGTAGAAACCGTACAAAGGCGGCGGCGGGCCCCAGGCGTCGTAGGGAGCCGAGTAGGGTCGGTAAGGAAAACGCCACTCGCCGTACGGCCGAACCGGCGCGCCCCACCGCTCTTCAATGTGCAGGTGGTCGGCTCCGTGTTTCGTTTGGATGCTGCGGCGAATGTGGCGGAAGCCGCTCCGCGTGTAGTTGGCGTCGAGGTACGAGACGGCCGGACGCTTAGGCGCGAACTGGTCGACTCGAGCGCCGGTCGTCCGGTCGTGGCTGTACGTCGAGGGAGCCGCCACCCAGTCGGCTGCGGGCAAAGGCCCGAACGATAGTGTGGTGACAACGAACGTGGCGATGATGACTAAGGTGCTTCTCATGGGGAGGTGCCTTCGTTGAGGATTTGCGAAAGACTGCCTCACCCCCGCTGTCGAAATAGCTGTCGAACTAATGTTGAGTCTCGACCATCAACTTCTGAGTTTCCGGATCGTAGACGTAGCGTTGGTTGGATTCCAATTCCGGCAAACGGAGGTTGTTCGCCTTGATGATGTGCGTCTGAAAATCTTTGTGGCTCTTGGGAAAGTTACCGTGGGTGGCGCGGTACAGATTCATCGCTTGGGGGATCTGAATGTCGAAGACGGCTTTCTCTTTGAATGAGAAGAGAGTCGACGCCGGTTGCGAAACGATCCGGCCGCTTCCCTTCACGTCATCGAGCCCGCGACCTTTTTTGCCGACGCCGGCTTGCGCCTCCTGAGTCGAAACGTTGGCGTCGGGGTTCGTGTTCAATTGACCGACGACCGGCGGCGGGCCCTTCTTCTTCGCTTGACTGGTGACCGGCGACTTTTGCACCGGCTCATCACAAGCGGTGACCAGGCACGCGGCGGCCGCCAGCAACAGAGCGAACGCGTTCACTGTTCTCTTCATCGGCTCTCTCCTGTGGAAAACGACCACGACCGCATTTGCTCCAACGCACTTGGCTTGGTCATGTCGTATTGTAGCGGAGTTACCGTGACGAATCCCTTCTCCAGCGCCGTCAGGTCGGTTTCCTGATCGGTCGGTTTGGGGGGTGGGTCGGTGGTCGCCCAATAATAGTTGCGACCTTTGGGGTCTTGTCGGCGCAGGAAGTGTTCTCCGTAGCGGGCCACGCCCATCGGCACGACGCGAATATCGTCATTCCCCTCCAACGCCGCGGTCGGAATGTTGATGTTCACCAGCTCGGGTTCGTCGCTCTTCTCTTCGAGTACTCGCTCGATGACTTGGCGAGCCAGACGAGCGGCGCGTTCGAACTGGAAGTGCTCAGCGAATTCGAGCGAGACCGCGAAACTGGTGATGCCGTAAAACGCGCCCTCGATCGCCGCCGCCACCGTGCCCGAGTAGAGCACGTTGATGCCGGCGTTCAATCCGCCATTGATGCCGCTGACGACCAGGTCCGCGTCGCGACAAAACTCAAATAGTCCGATCTTGACGCAGTCCGCCGGGCTCCCCTCCACGGCCCAGCCGCGGAAGCGATTGCCCTCGTATGCTTCCGTGCAGACCAGGGGGCGGAGAAATGTAATCGAGTGCCCCACTCCGCTCTGTTCGGTCGACGGCGCAACGACGCAAACATCCCCCACACTCTGTAGCTCGTGTTCCAGAGCCGCCAGACCGGGTGCGTAGACGCCGTCATCATTGGTTAACAGAATTCGCATGGATTTCGGCGCCGGAAGGGCCGGAACGGGAACGAGGAGGCTCGAGAGAGGTGCAAGTGTTTATGATAGTTAGCGCTGCCGCGAATGCAACTGATTGAGCCATAAGCCGTTTAAAAGACAGGGTTTGCGAATTGCGAAAACTTTCGCGATGGTTGGCTGCGGCCGCGAGTTGGGCTAGTTGGCGGCATCGTTTAGAGGGGGCTTGAGGACGCCGATTTCTGGGTCTGCACCTTTCGCCTCTGCTCGGCTGCGTTAGAATTTTCCTTTCTCTAGTCCCGTCCTTTCGCCGGCGGGACTTCTGCGTTTCGGGGTCAACTCGCAGCGCCCAACACGGAGGTGAGCAGGATGACGAATTCAACCACTCCTCAACAGGTCCCACCTGCCGCGTTGGTGAGCGACGAGCGAGTCCTGGTGCTCGACTTCGGATCGCAGTACGCCCAACTCATCGCTCGCCGCGTTCGCGAGCAAAACGTCTATTGCGAAATCGTTCGCCACGATTTGACCGCCGAGCGGATCAGCGAGCTGCAACCGAAAGGGATCATCCTTTCCGGCGGACCAGCCAGCGTTTACGCGGAAGGCGCGCCGCAGTGCGATCCAGCCATTTTTCGTTTGGGAATTCCCGTGCTCGGGATTTGCTACGGCATGCAGTTAGCTTGTGAGGCGCTCGGTGAACAGGTGGGCAGCACTCCGACTCGTGAGTTCGGACGGGCCGTTTGCCGAGTATCGGCGGAGAATGAACTATTCGCCGGGCTGCCGGACGAGACGCAGGTTTGGATGAGCCACGGCGATCAACTCCCGAAAGTCTCCGAACAGTTCGTACCGTTGGCGGCCACCGACACCTGCCCCGTGGCGGCGGTCAAGCACCACGAGCTCCCCGTGTACGGGCTGCAGTTTCATCCCGAGGTGACACACACGCCGGCGGGAGGCCAGTTGCTGCGAAACTTCCTCATCTCAGTTTGCCAGTGCGTCGGCGCATGGAAGCTGGGCGACTTCGCGGCTCAGACGATCGCCGCCATTCGCGAGCGGGTTGGTGACGCTCGTGTGATCTGCGGATTGTCCGGCGGCGTTGATTCGTCAGTGACAGCGGCTTTGTTGTATCGAGCGATCGGCGATCAGCTCTCCTGCATCCTGGTCAACAACGGTCTACTGCGCAAGAGCGAACAGGATACGGTCGTGCGTGAGTTCACCGATCATTTTCGGACCGACCTCCACGTCGTTGACGGCGAGGAGTTGTTTCTCAACACGTTGGCGGGCGTTACCGATCCTCAGGAAAAGCGACAGCGAATTGGCCATGCGTTCATCGACTGTTTCCGCGCGGAGGCGGAAGGAATTTCGAACGCAAAATTCCTCGCCCAAGGCACGCTCTACCCGGATGTCATTGAAAGCGGAGCGGCCGTCGACGGGCCCGCGGACACCATCAAGACTCACCACAACGTCGGCGGCTTGCCGGCTGAACTGGGATTCGAGTTGATCGAGCCGCTGCGAGACTTGTTCAAGGACGAAGTGCGGCGGTTGGGAATCGAGTTGGGGTTGCCCGAGGATCTGGTGTGGCGTCATCCGTTCCCCGGCCCGGGATTGGCTGTCCGCTGCCTGGGCGAGGTGACGCGTGAGCGGTTGGATGTGCTCCGCGAAGCTGACGACATATTGATTAACGAGATTAAAGAGGCGGATCTTTATCGCCAGACATCGCAGGTTTTCGCCGTGCTGCTGCCTGTGCAGAGTGTCGGCGTGATGGGTGACTGCCGAACGTACGAGCCGGCGATTGCCATTCGCAGCGTGGACACCGACGACTTCATGACGGCCGATTGGAGTCGCCTGCCGTATGACCTGTTGGCGCGGATCTCGACTCGCATCATCAACGAAGTCCGCGGCGTGAACCGAGTCGTCTACGATATCAGCAGCAAGCCGCCAGCGACCATCGAGTGGGAATAGGGGTAGCTCGAAGACGTTGGTTTCATTCGCTGAGGCGTGTGAATCATCTTCGCGGAGCGAAGGGCGAGATTGAGGCGACGTGCTAAGTTGGGCAACCTCAGCGAAGTTTTCGGGGCGTGCCGAAAAACGTGGTTGTTCTCAATCTCCCGTGCCGATCGATTATTGCGGTGGGTGGTGATTCTCCTTGTCCGGTTGGAAACACTGCCTCCTGCGGGGTTGGGCGCCCTGCACAACGCGTAAAGGATTTCGATCCTTTTGAGGCAAGCGAGCATGCGTTTCTCTTCCAGGAAACGTACGCTCGCTTTTTTTATTGTCTTCCGCGCGTCGCCACTTGGCCCCCGCAGACAATATGCGAAGAGTGGACGAAGACTAGCGGTTGATACGGTTATTCGTCGGATGACGAAAAACGTGGCTGAAGCAGATGGGCGGCGTCGATCCCCTAAGTGCGGCCAGCACCCAGCGCCGCAAACCTCACTCCGCCATCGTCCGTTTGGGCTCGAGCATCCTCACCCGCTCGCCCTGCACACACCCAGGCGACATGGCATCTGCGCACCTCCAAGGTCCGTCGTTCCCAGCGGCGGGCCTTTTTTTGTCGTCGCGACACGACGGGTGCAGCGATTGCTTCCAGCCACCTATAATCTTCGTTTCTTCGTCGTCTTGAGACTTTGGACGAACGCACGGGGAGTGGCTTAACCACTTCGCAGGTATGGGCAAGCAGTACATCTTCACAATCGCCGACCTCACTAAAAAGCGCGGACAGCGCGAGGTGCTGAAAGATATTTGGCTGGCGTTTTATCCAGGCGCAAAGATCGGTGTGCTGGGCCGTAACGGGGCGGGCAAGAGCACGCTGTTGCGGATCATGGCGGGGTTGGATGACGACTTCGACGGCGACGCGCGGCTGACCGATGGATTCACTCGAGGCTTTCTCGCCCAAGAGCCCGAACTGAATCCCGACAAGAATGTCTGGGGCAATGTCGAGGAAGCGGTCCAGTCGCGACGCCAGTTAGTTGTTCGTTACAACGAGATCAGCGAGGCGTTAGCCGAGCCGATGGACGACGACCAGATGCAGAAGCTGTGCGACGAGATGGCTCGCCTACAGGACCAAATCGAAGCGACCAACACTTGGGAGCTCGATCGGGAAATCGAGATTGCCTTCGACGTCATGAACTTGCCGCCGCGGGAAGCGGAAGTCGCCACGTTGTCGGGCGGCGAGCGGCGTCGAGTGGCGTTGTGCAAGTTGTTGCTCGAACAGCCGGACCTGTTGCTGCTCGACGAACCGACCAACCATCTCGATGCGGACAGCGTCGCCTGGCTCGAGCGACACTTGTCGAGCTATCCTGGCACGGTGGTCGCGGTGACTCACGACCGTTACTTTCTGGACAATGCGGCCGGTTGGATTCTCGAACTCGATCGCGGCGAGGGCATCCCGTGGGAGGGCAACTACAGCTCGTGGCTTGAGCAGAAGCAACAGCGGCTGGCGCGGGAAGAACGTTCCAGCGCGGCTCGGCAAAAGACGCTCGAACGGGAGCTCGATTGGATCCGGATGGCTCCCCGCGCCCGGCAAGCCAAGAGTAAAGCGCGGCTCAAGGCCTACCAACAATTGGCTTCGGCGGGATTCGAGGAGCGACCGGACGAATTCGAAATCCAGATCCCGCCGGGCAAGACGCTTGGCGATCTCGTGATCGAAGCGGAGGGTTTGAACAAGGGGTTCGGCGACAATCAGTTGATGGAGAACTTGAATTTTCGTTTGCCTCCGGGCGGCATCGTCGCCGTGATCGGCCCCAACGGAGCCGGCAAGACGACGCTGTTTCGCATGCTGACCGGTCAGGACGCGCCCGACTCGGGCGGCCTGCGGGTCGGCGAGACCGTGGAACTCGGCTACGTCGATCAGACCCGCGACGCGTTGGCCGCCGAGAAGACGGTCTACGAGGAGATATCGGGCGGCTACGAGCATTTGGAAATGGGCGGCCGCAAAATCAACTCGCGGGCCTACGTCTCCCGGTTCAACTTTCGCGGCGTCGATCAGGAAAAGAAAGTCGGCGAATTGTCCGGCGGCGAGCGAAACCGGGTCCACTTGGCCAAGCTCCTCCGCCGCGGCTCCAATGTCCTGCTCTTGGACGAGCCGACCAATGATCTCGATGTCGACACGCTACGAGCTCTGGAGGAAGCGATTCTGAACTACGCCGGGTGTGTCGTGGTGACCAGTCACGACCGCTGGTTCCTGGACCGCATCGCCACCCATGTGCTGGCCTTCGAAGGAGACGCCTACGTCCATTGGTGCGAGGGGAATTACCAGACGTACGAGCAGCAACGGCGCGAACGGCTGGGAATCTCCGCCGATGCGCCACGCCGATTCCGCTACAAGAAACTGCGGCAATAACGCCCGCGGCCTTTCCGGCAATTGGGCGACCTACGGCCCTTGTGGCGTTGAGGATGTGAGACTTTGCTCAATCGATTCCAGCGACCAACGGGAGCGGACGAAGTCGAACCGAGCGGCAGCTCGCTCTGTGTGTGGCGCTGCCACTTGACCAGCTTCCCAGCGGTCGTTATCACAGTTGGACTGTGAGCCGCGTTTCTATGCGAGATGCGGCGTTTTTGGTGGTGTTCACCTTTATCTCTTTGCATCTTTATTGACGAGGCCAAAGCCGTGACGATTTTGCGAGTCGGCACTAACGAAAAATACGCTGCCGGTTGGGACGAGATCTTCAGCAAGAAGACCAGAAAGACGGCCAAGAAGAAGTCCGCCGCGAAAGCCACCGCCAAGTCGACCAAGAAGAAGAAGTCGAAGAAGTAGGGCGCAGAGCATCTCTGTCAGTCCGCGGAGATGCGCGAGTCGGCGGAGATGTGCGAGTCGGTGATGCTGTGCGAGTCGGTGATGCTGTGCGAGTCGGTGATGCTGTGCGAGTCGGTGATGCTGTGCGAGTCGGTGTTCTAGGCTGGGCGCAGCATCTTGACGAAGTCGGCGAAAGTGGCAGTGCCACTCACAAAGCGAGCTGCCGCTCGGTTCGACTTCGTCCGCTCCCGTTGGTCGCTGGAATCCAACCAGGGAAGTCCCGCATCCTCAACGCCACAACTGTCGGCGACGGGGATCGCGAATTCATCCCAGCGCACGCCTGCCAACTCGTCATCATCATCATCTTCGTCGAGGGGTTGGTGCTCCCACTCCAGGTAGGCCTCGTTCGCCCGATCGGCCAGCCAGAGGATGACGGCCGGACTTCGCCGGCGGTTGCGGTAGTCGAAGCAGAACAAGTCGACGTAGGCGCGATCGAGGCACATGTCGACTCGCGTGGCGGCGAATGGCGCCAACTCGCCAAACAGGGCCCGCGAAGTCGCGTGTTCGCAGTCCATCAGGCTATCGAAGTCGCTCAAGCATATCGACGGCTGCGGTCGGGAACGCCTTTCCCTCCCGGCTCCAGAAGCTGAGCACTCCGGTCTGTTCACCGATTCTCAGCGGCACGTGAGCGCTGGAGCGATAGCGCCGCGCCATGAAACGCAGATCGCCGTGGCGCTGTTTGCCGAGGTCCGCGTGCGCCACGATTTCGGCGCCCCTGCCGTACTCGGCCAACGCCATGCCGGCGGCGCCGACACTGACTTTGCCCGCCAGTTGCGAGCGCTCGCTCTTGGGTTGAGCGATTCGCAAGATGCGCAGCTTGTCGTCTTCGACAATGCTCCAGTCGACCCGATCGACTTGAGGGAATACGCGCCGGATCGACTCGGAGAATTTTTTCATCGCGTCATCCGACTCGGGTGCGGCGAGAGCCGAGCGGCGGAGTGACTTCCAGTCCGCAGCCTGTTGTTTGGCGATCGACTCCAAGAACTGATCGGTGCGGGAGACCGCCGACACCTCTTCGACCCAACACATATCGAAATACCCGATCATCATCTCATCCCACGTTTGATCTCCCCAGCGAATGGTCTTCGTGGGATCGGGGTTGGCCGGATTGTTCTCTGAATTGTCGTAGTGGGCGACGCACTCCAGTTTGGAGCCGGCCGGGATCATCTTGGGCTCAGCCAGCCGATAACCGTTTTGCCAATTGAAATCGTACGCTGGAATATCGAGCAGAATCCGGCGGCGATTGTCGGGATAGACGAGTGTGTACCTGAATGACTTGCCGCGCAAATGCATGTGCGGGAAGAGGCCCAGCAAGAGGGAGTCGCGCTCGAATCGATAGGAGGCGTCCTCCCTGTGGTTCGCCGCGTGCGGTGGAATGCGAATTCGGCGTTTCGAGGCAGCCTGTGTCGAGACCTCGTGTTTGACTTCTGCGGGATCGGCGAACACCAAGCCCACTGAACTGAGATCGTTTTGCTCGGTGCCGTTGGTCGTGTAGTGCATTTGAAACAGCAACTTGGATCCGGCTGGAATCCTCTTCGCCATGCCCGGCGGCAATCGCATGGGCGGCGCGCCGGGGGCCGTGGCGGAGATCCAATGCGAGTCGGGGGCTCCGTGAACTCCGCCGCGTCCGCCGGAAGAGCGGGCGGCGACGATAATGTGGTGCACGACGGCGCGATTTCCGGGCCGGCACTCGGCCGCCTTCACCCATTTGTCCTCTTTGAAACCCGGATCGACCACGAAGTACTGATACTTCACCGTTCCGTTCGCCGGCACGCGGAACGGCTTGCTGGACATCTTGACGACAAGATCCGGTTTGCCGATCTGCCAGCCGTCCGCGAAGGTTCGCGGCTGCGGCGCGTCGGCGACATCTCCCGCCGGACCTCCCGCCTCGACCCAGGCGTAGATCAGTTCCTTTTCGTCAGTGGACAACGTCGATTCGTTGGAGAAATGGCCGTACTTCGGATTGGCGTGCCAGGGCGGCATCCGCCGCTGCTCGACAACCTCGGCGATCATGCCGGCCCAGCCGACGATTTCGTCGTACTCAATCAACTCGAACGGCGCGACTTCACCGCTGCGGTGGCACGACACGCAGTTGTCCTGCAAGATCGGCGCGATGTGTTTGTAATACGTGACCGATTCGTCACCGGTCGGCTTTAGAATTCGGCCGATGTGGCAGCCGACTGTTTGCGTTTCCGCCAGCTCCACCGGCTCGCCGGCGAGCAGCGATTCGATGGCGAGTTTCAAGTGCTGCCGCCTGACTTTGGGACGCTGAATTCCGTACGTGTATTGATCGTCAACACGGCCGTGGTATTGCACCTTCCGTTGCTGGTCAAGCACGAAGATCTCCGGAGTTCGTTCGGCTCCGAGGCGGTCGGCGATGCGGTTGCCGACATCTTTCAGCATGGGAAACGCGATCTTGTTCTGGCGGACGAAATGGTCCAGCTCGGCCAATGAATCCTGTTGGTTGGAGCTGACGCCGAGAAATGCGACTCCACCCTCGGCGAACTCCTGGCTCAACTCCTCCAGCCGGGCCGCATAGAGTTTCACAAGCGGGCAGTCGACGCCGAGGAACGCGACCACCACGACCTTCTTGTCGGCGAATTGTTCGAGCGTCCAATTGCGGCCGCGCTGGTCCGAGAGCGCGAAGTTTGCAACCTGCTTGCCGATCGATGACTCGGGCGGCGTTTTTTTTCGCTCCGCGGCCGCAGCCAAGCCAACTTCGAAAGCGGCTCCGCAGGTTAGCAAGAGCAGGGTGGCTCGCAGAGTGGCTCGCAGGGTCGTTAGCAGGTCAGGTCGCATAGCGGGCTCGTTCCAGTTGATTGTGAGGTGGGGCAACTTGGCGTACTCAACCAAACCCCGAGAAACGCGAAAAGGTTTCGTCAGGCTCGAGAAAGGTAGTCGCCCGTCCGGGTATCCACTTTAATTCGTTCGCCCTGCTTCAGGTATTCGGGCACTTGGAGCGTGATCCCCGTCTCCAAAGTGGCGGGCTTGGTCCGCGATGTCGCCGAATTCCCCTTCACCCCCGGATCGCACTGGGTGATCTGCAATTCGACGGCGGTGGGTAATTGCAGCCCGATGCATTCGTCGTTGTAGATCAACGCCAGCATGCCCTCCAGATCCTCCGTCACGTACTGCAACTCTCGCTGCACGTCTTCTTGCTCGAGCGAGTATTGGTTGAAGTCGTTCTGATCGAGGAAATGGGCTTGCGATCCGTCGGTGTACATCAGCTTGACGGGGCGGCGTTCGAAGTCAGCTTCATCCAGCGACTCGCCGCCGCGCAGCGTGATGTCGATTTTCTGGCGGGTGACCAGGTTGCGGCCGCGATATTTGTAGAGTGTGGCGGCCCCCCGCGCCGACGGCGTCTGCACGCTCACCGTCTCGATCATCACCGGCGCGCCTTCAAAGTTGACAACCGCGCCATTCTTAACGTCCTTCGCCAGCACTTCTCATCACTCCTCTGCGGTGACCGCTGCTGTTCGCCGACCACTACGACTTGGTGATTTCAGTCATAACAACGTTCCCGATTGCGGGTCAACGCCGACACCGTCGCAAAGCAATGCGAGATGCTCGAGCACGAGGAGCAACGACCCGGGATCGAGATACCCATCGTCCTCGCCGGCGTCGGGGTCGAAGACCAACTGTTCAAAATGAAAAATGTCGAGCCGCGCGTCGAATCCGATCAAGCGGGCGAACTTCTCCTGGTCCTCCGGTTCGATAAGCCCTTCGAGTTCCTCGATCACTTGGGGTAAATGGTCGATGACGTCTTCGCCGTCCAGGTAGGTGATGTCCATCGCCGCGAAATCTTGTGGTGAGAGAATCGAGATCGACTCAAACTCGCCGTCCTCACCGCCGCGTCCCGACTCCAGTTGATGGTCGCCCAGCGAGTCGAGGGTGCGGCGGACACTCTCCAGCGACGGGCGTTTGGCGGCGGGAAACAGGACGAAGTAGGTCTCCCGCCACTGGTATTCGGGGTTTTCAAACAACGACATGTTTCGATCCAGTGAGGGGCGAATGAGCGAGATCGTGCGACAAGGCCGCGAGGGGATCTTTGGGCGGGTGCGGCGCCGTGGCGGAACCAGCGCGGAGGGAACAACTTAACTGTTTTTGAGCCGCGGTCCCAGCGGACTGCGGCGGGCGTCAGTTCCAGTCCGGGTCACCGTCGTCGTCCAGGTCTTCAGGGTAGCCTTCGGGCAGCCCCCACTTTTCGAGCGCCTCAAGCGTTTGATCGCGTTCCTCCCGCGAAGCGAACAACGCCTCACCTTGCTCGAGGCGGATTTCATAGAGCCCTTCCACGTCGCACTCATCCGACCCACAGAAGTGAGGCAGATCAGACACCCACACGATCCGAAACAGGGGAACGTGCTTGTCGTCAATTCTGCAGAAGATCGACCCCATCGTGGTCTCCGTTGAAAAGTGCCCGAGCGCGCCCGAGTCGCCGGCGCGACGTTGCTACTCCTTGGCTCCCAACTCGCGGGATCGATTGGCCGCCGCCTCGACTGCAGCGATCAACGCCCCCCGAAACCCACGGTCCTCCAGCGATTGAAGTCCGGCGATTGTCGTTCCACCCGGACTGGCCACGCGATCCTTCAAGACCCCTGGATGATCCCCTGTTTCCAACACCATTTGCGCCGCACCGAGAACGGTTTGGGCGGCCAACTCGATCGCCACCGGGCGGGGCAGTCCCATTCGCACCCCGCCGTCACTCAACGCTTCGATCGCCATATAGACGTAGGCCGGCCCCGATCCAGACATGCCGGTGACCGCGTCCAGCAGGTGCTCGTCCACTTGCGCGGCGCGTCCTACCGAGTTGAGGAGCTGTCGCACCAGTTCGCCGTCCGCCGACGTGGCTCCCGGTCCGATGGCAAACCCGGCCGCTCCGGATCCGACAAGGCAGGGAGTATTGGGCATGACGCGAATGATCCGGGCGGCGCCGAAGAGCTCGTGAAGCGAGTGCAGCGAGACGCCGGCCGCGATCGAGACCAACAGCTTCTCGTCCCAATTCGACGCCGCGACATCGGCGGCCGCATCGGCGACACGCTGAGGCTTGACGGCCAGGAAGACGACGTCGGCCGATCCGACAACTGCTTGGTTTGTTTCCGCCGCGGCTCCCCCAGTTAGCTCGGTGAATTGCGACAGCGTTGCTGGCGCCGGGTCGAATGCGAGAATCTGATCAGAGCCGGCCAAACCGGCCTCAAGGAAGCCCTTGGCAAGCGCTTGAGCCATCTGTCCGGCGCCGATGAATCCGATCCGCTGTGTCACATTTGGCTCCTCGAACATTGCTGGTTACAGCATAACGTACCGGGAATCGGGGACCGGAGGCCAGGACCCGATTGCCGAATTCTTTTGCCCTGGACGGTGTTCACCGAATCTGCGAGACTCCCGCCCCCTAAATTCGACACCTGTCCATCGCCCATCGCGGCGAGTTTGATTCGCGCCAATTCTGGAGGGCCGAAACGTGAACAGTTCTTTGCGCTGGCTCGTCGCTGGCTGGCTGCTGCTGTCCTTGAGTGTTCCCGCCTGGGCTCAGGGCTTCAAGTTCCCGCTGCCCTTTACCAAGAAGGAGCCGGAACAAGTTCGCCGCACGATCGGCGACGAGCCGCCGGCGCAGCGCAGGTCGGGATTCGAGCTTCCCAAGCTATCGATGCCGAAGTTGCCCGCCCCGAAGATGTCGCTGCCGAAGCTGTCGTTACCCAAGTTGCCGACTCCCAAGCTGCCGAGTTTCGGTCTCGGCGGCGCGAAGAAAACGTCGCCCCGGCGACCGAGAGGCCGCATGACGTACCGCCAGCCACCCTCGACGCTGGAAAAATTCAACCAGGGGACCAAGGACCTCTTCTCGAAAACCAAGGACGTGATCGTGGCTCCTTGGACGGGTGACAAAACTCCCGCGCGGATGTCCAGCGCGCGGTCGAAGCCCAAATCCAGTTTCTTCACGTTGCCGTGGAGCCAACCTGAAGAGCCGCCCCAGCCGCGCAGCGTCAAGGAGTTTCTCAGCCAGCCGCGTCCGGGTTTTGACGACTAGCCGCCGGTGTCATCTTAGCCCGCGCCGTCGCAGCCGCCGTCGCAACCAGGGTCGCAGCCGTGGTCGCGGTTCGCATGGCCGCCGCTACAATGGGCGGCCATGGCAGAGTTGATTCTCGGTACGGCCGGACATATCGATCACGGGAAAACCTCGCTCATCCACGCCTTGACGGGTGTGGACACGGATCGATTGCCGGAGGAAAAGAAGCGCGGCATTACGATCGACATCGGCTTCGCCGCTTTGGATTTGGAGCCGCACCGACTCGGTGTCGTCGACGTTCCCGGGCACGAGCGATTCGTGCGGAACATGCTGGCCGGCGCCACGGGAATTGACGTGGCTCTGTTGGTGGTCGCGGCCGACGATTCGGTAAAACCGCAGACTCGCGAGCACGTCGAGATACTGCGGCTCTTGCAGTTGCAGCACGGCGTCATCGCGCTGACCAAGTGCGATTTGGCGGACGATGATTGGACAGCGTTGGTCGAAGAGGAAGTCCGCGAGCTGGTCGCGGGCACTTTTTTGGAGTCGGCGCCGCTCGTCCGCACCAGCGCGAACACGGGGTCGGGGTTGGACGAGCTGCGGGCGTTGTTGCGGACCGCGGCGGACGATGCGTCGAATTCACCGCGCGCCGACCGGCTGCGAGCTCCCTTTCGGATGCCCATCGATCGTTCGTTCACGATTACCGGCCACGGCGCTGTCGTGACGGGCAGCGTGGTAAGCGGAGTGATCGCTGTCGGCGATGAGTTGGTTGTCCAGCCGAGCGGGCGGACCGTCCGCGTGCGGGGCATTCAGAACCACGACGACGACGCGGCCTCGGCGTCGCGCGGCCAGCGGGCGGCGATCAATCTGGCCGGGATTCGCCACGACGAGATCGAGCGCGGACAGGAACTCGCGGCCGTCGGCTACCTGGCGTCCGCCCGCGTGCTCACCGTCAAATTGGAGATGCTCGCTTCGGCTCCCCGGCCGCTCAAGGATCGCGCTCGCGTTCGACTACATTGCGGCAGTGGCGAGACTTTGGCGACAGTGCGGTTGTGGCGGGATGAACCACTCGCCCGTCGCGAGCGCTGCGTCGCGCAATTGTTGCTGGACGAACCGGTCGCCACGATTTGGAACCAGCCGTTCGTCATTCGCGCCGAGTCGCCCGTCTGTACGATCGGCGGCGGCCATGTGCTCGACCCCTCGGCTCCGCGGTTGCGGCGGCCGACCGCTGCAGACCGTCAGTCGGCGAAGGACCTGCAATCGACCGACCCGCTGGTCCGCTGCGCCGCGGCGATTTTCTTTCTCAACGTGCGTTCGTGGTCGCCCGTCGATCTGGCTCGCCAGGCGGGCGTCGACGACCCGCAGTCGCAGTTGCTGGAGCTGCTTGAACGAGAGCAGGTGCGGGCGATTTCACTGTCGACCTCTCGCGTGCAGCACGTGCACCGCGACGTGATTGAGGAACTGTCGACGCGCGTACACGATCAGTTGGCCAAAATGCACGACGCGGAACCGCTCCGCAGCATGCTCGATCGATCGCAGCTGATTCATCGATTCGACTATCTCGAGAACACCCCGTTGCTAAACGCCGTCCTCACGTCGATGGAGCGAGGACGGCGGATTCGCCTGACCGAGGCGGGTATCGGACTTGCGGACCGGGGGCCGCGGTTGTCGCAGGGCGAGCGCAAGTTGCTGGCCGAATTGCTAGCCAGATTTCAAGTCGCCGGAATCGAGTCTCCGACGGTCGAGCAATGCCAGCGGGACGCGGCGAAGAACAAAGCGTCCATCCCACAGTTACTGCAATTGGCGGCCGCCGACGGGGATTTGATACAGGTCGCGCCGGCGTACTTTTTGCACCGGGATTGTCTGGCGGACGTCCAGGAAGCCATCGCCGAACGGCTGGTCGACGGAAAAGGTTTGACGCTGAGCGAGATTCGAGAAATCCTCAATACGACGCGCAAGTACGCCGTCCCGCTGTGCGAACACTTGGATAAAATTGGATTTACGAAGCGACAGGGCGATTTACGCCTGCTGTCGAATCGGTGATTCTTAGTTGATAACGAGTTGCCGGGCGCGCACTTGTCGAATGGACGATGCGGCTCCGATCTCGAATCCTCCACCATGGTGACCGATGCCCAACGTGATGAGAAACATTCCGCCCGTGAACGACTTGCTCGACTTGCCTCCGCTGAGGTCCTTGGTGGAGCGGGCGAACCGTTCGGTTGTCGTGTCGGGAGTTCGCCGTTTCCTCGACAACCTCCGCGTCGATCTGGCCAACCGAGCGACCGACATGGGAGTGCCCGGCGCCCAAGAACTGGCGGAGAGAATCGCCGAGTGGATTATCCAGGAGGAGCAACTGACGCTGCGGCCAGTCATCAACGCCACCGGAGTGCTGCTGCACACGGGACTCGGCCGAGCTCCACTCGCCCAGGAAGCACTCGACGCCATGCAGGCCAACGCGAGCGGGTACGCGAGCGTCGAGCTGGATTTGGACACGGGCGAGCGGTCTCGGCGGATCGCCGCAGTGGAGGGGCTGTTGGTTGATCTCACCGGAGCCGAGGCGGGGGTGGTGGTCAACAACAACGCCGCCGCCACGCTGCTGACACTCACCGCGCTGGCCGCCGATCGCGAAGTCGTCGCGTCGCGCGGCCAGTTGATTGAAATCGGCGGCAGTTTTCGCCTGCCCGATGTGATGACCGCCAGTGGAGCCAAGTTGCGCGAGGTGGGTACGACCAACAAAACTCGCATCGAAGACTACCGAGAGGCAATCAATCAAGACACGGCCGCGCTGCTGCGAGTCCACACGAGCAACTTTGTTGTGGTTGGTTTTACTGCTCAACCCACACTCAACGAACTCGTCGAATTGGGCCGCCGTCGCCGACTTCCCGTTATCGATGACATCGGTTCGGGAGCGATCACCGACTACAGCAAGTACGGTATCGAAGACGAGCCGGTCGCGAGAGACAGCATTCGCGCCGGAGCTGACCTGGTGCTGTTCAGTGGGGATAAACTGCTCGGCGGACCGCAATGCGGCATCGTCGTCGGAAAGCAACTGCTGATCGACAAGTTGAACTCCCATCCGCTCATGCGAGCGTTGCGAGTCGACAAGCTGACGCTGGCCGCGCTAGCCGCCACGCTCAAATTGCATCGCGACACACCAGCCGCCGAAGAACGCATCCCCCTCCTGCGATTCCTCGCCACCCCGGTCGAAAACTTGAGGCACAGGGCGGAGCGCATGGCCGAACAGATCGCCGCCGCCCGCTCAGTCGCCACCGCCGAGCCTTGCGAAGACGTCACCTTCTTGGGCGGCGGTTCGGTGCCCACTCAGCAAATTCCCACGTGGTGCGTGAAAATCACTCCGGCCCGCGGCAACGTCGACGATTTCTCGTCGCGCCTGCGAAATGGCGACCCACCCGTGGTCGGACGCATTAGCCGAGAAGCCTTCATGCTCGACCTGCGGACGGTCTTTCCCAGCCAGGACATGGAATTGGTCGGCGCCATCTCTCCAGATTCGGCCGAGGCGTAACAAATAACCGCCCTGCCGCCACTTGACTACAGCATCCCACACCCTGGCCAAACCCTCCGAGCCAAGGAAGCATTGCACACCACCCTTTGGAGGCATATCCTCTATTGACCTCCGCCTCCAGAATGGTTGAATTCACCCACCGGTCTCCCAACCAAATCTTGCCACCTTTCATTTCTCATACTGCCATTCCTTCCCACCCTCCCACTGTGGCTCATTGATGGGTTTGATATCCAGATCGTCGCTCTTAGTGTTGGTGGTTCTGTTTGGATCCACTGCGGTGGGACAGCAGACTGCGCCGGAGCCGAAGACGGACCAGTTTCGTCTGCGAGACTTTCACGGCTGGGGGCGTTTTGAGAAGGGGTCGTGGCGAGCAGTCCGAGTGGTGAAGGAGACGTTCGACGAGACGGGCAAGTTGTCCAGCGTCTCGACATCCGACACGCGCGCCGCGCTCACCGCCATCACCGACAAGGCGTTTACTCTGACCACGGAAACGCAGTTGGAGATCGCCGGCCGGCGTTTCAAACCGTCCACTCGAACAGACGCCCGACCCTATTATGGGATTGAGACGGACTGGGAACGGAAGGACGCGCGCGAATTGAATCTGCCCGGCGGCAAGGTTCGCTGTGAAGTGCTCCGCGTGAAAAAGAAGGGCGCCTCGGTCACCGAACTGGTGCTGGCCAAAAGGGCCCCATTCCTCTTCGGCCGCACGGTCGCCAACGGGGCGGCGGAGGCCAGTGCGAATCTTCGCGTCACCGTGCTGGCCGTCGATCTGCCCTACAAAGTGCTCGCCAACATTCACCCGGTCGCTTACGTCCGCACCGTGCAATCCACGGCTGAATCGCAGACGATCACGATTGAGGTCTACAGCCCCCAAGTTCCTGGAGGCGTCGTGGCCCAGTCGACCAAGATTGTTGATCGCAAGACGGGCAACCTGCTCGAACGCCGCACGATGGAGTTGACCGACTACGGCGTCGCCAGCGCGAACGCCCGCCGCACTCGACCCATCCGGCGGAGCCGCAAGCGTTGAGTCGGTGATTCCCGACCGGCTGCGCGCTTCAAAAAGGCTTGCCCCCCGCTCCCCGCTCGCGAAGCTCTTCCCTAGAATGCGGGATTAGCTCTCACGCCGTCACACCGGGAGGGTGGAGTATGGAGAACAAGATCCGGGCCACCGCCATCACTTTTGATGATGTCTTGCTGGCGCCCAGTTACAGCGAAGTGATGCCATCCGACGTTGATGTACGGACTCGCGCCACGCGGAACATCGAGCTAAACCTGCCGCTGCTCAGTTCGCCGATGGACACGGTGACCGAAAGCGCGATGGCGATCGCGTTGGCCAAAACGGGCGGCATCGGCATCATCCACAAGAACATGTCGGTTCGCAGTCAGGGGACGGAAGTCAACAAGGTCAAGCGCAGCGCCAACGGGATCATTGTTGACCCGGTGACGCTCCCGCCGACTGCTAGCGTGGCTCAAGCCCAGGAAAAGATGGAACAGCACAAGGTCTCGGGCATTCCCATCGTGGGGGAGGACGGTCGTCTTGCGGGCATTCTGACTCGCCGGGACTTAAGATTTCTTGAGCCAGGGGACGCGCCGATTTCGGAAGTGATGACCCGTGAGAACTTGGTGACGGCGACGGGGACGGTAACGCTTGCGGAAGCTGAGAAAATTTTAACGGCTAAAAAGGTGGAGAAACTTTTACTGGTTGACGAATCTTACAAACTGACTGGGCTTATTACGATCAAAGACATTGACATGATGAGCCGGTTTCCGCAGGCCTGCAAAGATAGGCAAGGTCGCTTGCGTGTGGGAGCTGCGGTAGGCGTGTTTGATTTCGAGCGCGCCGAAGAGTTGATTCGGACGGGAGTGGATCTGTTGGTCGTCGACAGCGCCCACGGCCACTCCAAGAACGTGATTGAAACCGTGAAGGAGATAAAGCAGCGTTGGGACATTGACGTCGTGGCGGGCAACGTCGCCACTCGCGAGGGCTGCCTCGATTTGATTGAGGCGGGCGCGGACGCGGTCAAGGTGGGCATCGGGCCCGGCTCGATCTGCACGACTCGCGTCATTTCGGGCGTAGGTGTGCCGCAGATTACCGCGGTGCACGACGCGGCCGAAGCGGCTCGCGATGCGGACGTTCCCATCATCGCGGACGGCGGTGTTCGCTTTTCGGGCGACATCACCAAGGCGATCGCCGCGGGCGCTCACACGGTCATGGTCGGCGGACTGTTCGCCGGACTGGCTGAGAGCCCGGGACGAACGATCCTCTACCAAGGCCGCACCTTCAAGGTGTACCGCGGGATGGGGTCATTGGGCGCGATGGTCAAAGGTTCGAGCGAGCGATATCGGCAGGATTCGGACGGCTCCAGCAAACTGGTCCCCGAGGGGGTCGAGGGCCGGGTGCCGTTCAAGGGTCCGCTGAGTGATTTTGTTTATCAGTTGGTCGGTGGCCTGCGCGCCGGAATGGGTTATTGCGGAGCGCGGACTATCGAAGAGTTGCGTACGGACGCGCAGTTCATCCAGGTAACGCCGGCGAGTGTTCGGGAGAGCCATCCACATGACATCGCCATTACGCAGGAAGCGCCGAATTACAGTCCCGACTATTCCAGTGGGGACAACGGCTAGGTTGGTCGCCGCAGCTTTAATGGCCGCCGGCGCTTGTGCGCCAGCCCCTCCCGCCATTGCAGCGGACGCACGGCAACCGGCCATCTTTCAACCGTCCGCAGCAACTCGACCGCTGGTAGCGGAAAACCAATCTGGTCGATCGTTGCTGAACCGCAGCAAGCCCGTCCGCACGAGCATTCGTTTTCGAGTCGGCGACGAACCGACGCCGGCGGCCAACGTTCGCCACATCGACTACGAAAACAAAACGACGCCGGCGCCCGTTTTGGCTCCACCGCTCGAGGCGCCTGGTCGCCATGCGGAAGCCGACTGGCAACAACGGGGCGATTCCGTCCAACGTCACCGAGTCGCCGAATTGCCGGCGCGAGTGGCCCCGCGAGTTCGTCAGGCGCAGGCGGCGGAGGTCGATCCGTTCGACGATCCTTTTGGCGACCGTTCGGGAAATATCATTCAGCCCAATGCGCCAACGGCTCCCGCGCGGATTCGCGACGAACAACCTTATTACTCCCACGATCCGCGCCAAGTTGCGCAGCAGGAACCGGCGGCCGACGAGCCTCCGAAGACGGACGAACCGTCGACCGCTCCGACGGACGTGCCGTGCAAGCACATCTACAACGGCGTGGACTGCTGCTTTGAAAACGGCGTCTGCATCGCCATCCACGACCACTTGAAGAAGCGGGCCATCTCCACCATCTCGTTGGACATCACGCCGCGGTACAACCCGGGCGCATCGATCGATGAGAGTCAGCGGATGGCGGAAGAGCGGTTGGCTCAATTGCAATCGCGCAATTGGACGGATCGCGGCGGCCGATCGCTGGCGGTGGGGCGCTTCGCCAATCTCCACAATGGCCGCGTCATCATTCGCGGCGACGACGGCCTAGAGCAACGACTTTCGTTCCTGCAACTCAGCGACGAAGACCGTTGCTACGTAACGGCGTGGTGGAGCGTGCCTCCCGAGTGCACGATCGGTTTGGACGAAGAGTTCGCCGCTCGCCAATTCATGCCGATTACGATGGCCTGGAAAGCGACAGGCGCCTGTCACAAACCGCTTTACTTCGAGCAAGTTCAACTGGAACGGCACGGCCACACGGCCGGGCCTCTGCTGCAACCCTTGCTGTCGGGAGCCCACTTCTTCGGCAGCGCGGCTCTGCTGCCGTACAACATGGGCATCCACCCGATGCACGAATGCCAGTACCCCTTGGGACACTATCGAGTCGGCAACTGCGCTCCGTGGCTGTTGCCTGCCGCTCCCATCAGCCTCCGCGGCGGGCTTATGCAAGCCGGAGCCGTGGTCGGCGGAGTGTTCATCCTGCCCTAGAACCACCAAGTTCGGGAGCGATTGGCTCGGCAAGGCGGTGAATTCAGTTCACCGCCTTGCTTTTTTTCTGCGCGATGAATTCGACGGCTGCTGCTATAATCCAGCTCTCTTGAAAACGCCCGCACCGCGCGGGCAGACTCATCTCCACGACCCATCTCGACAACAGCCGCCGCCATGCCTCTTTACGAATACGCCTGCGACAAGTGCGACTCCGAGTTTGAGTTGCTGATCCGCGCTGACGACACGCCCGCTTGCCCCGATTGCGGCAACGAGCAGGTCGAGAAGCTGTTTAGCGCGCCGTTTGCTCCCAGCAAGGGACTCAAGATGGCGCCGCCCGAGTCGTGTGGTCGACCGGCGTGCGGCGGCGGACGCTGCATGGGAATGGAGACGTAGCAGCGCGACTTGGATCGTCGCTTGGCCGAGTGTCAACCAACGGGGCGGAGCCCATCACGATGTCGGATCCACATCCGGAGAGCGACAGGCAATTGGCCGACGACGCGGCGCCCGGCTGGGCCGCGATCGATGCGCGGCTCACCGACCTCTACAGCGACCAGGAGCCGACGCACTGGGCGACCATTGTCAAGCACGCCGTCGGCGGGAATGACCCACTCGACGGCGTTTCCGCCTACCGCCGTGACGAGCCGACGCCCCATTGGCACTACGTCACCTACGGTTGTAGCGAGTTGTACGAGAAGGTCAGCGACGACCCGGAGTGCAGCGGTTGGGGTTTTGAGATCTCGTTCCGCTTGGCTCGCGACGCGGGCGACGCCGACCCGCCCACCTGGCCGATCTCGACTTTCCAAAGTCTCGCCCGCTACGTATTCAAATCCGGCAACGTGTTTCGCCCGGGCGATCACATCAACTTGAACAAGCCGATCGTCAGCGAGCAATCGAACACGACGCGGATTACGGCGCTGGGCGTCGTCGCGGACAGTGAGTTCCCGGAGATCGAATCGGAAAACGGCAAACTCACGATGCTGCAACTGTTCGGTCTCACCGCCGATGAACTCGCCGCCAAGATCAGTTGGAACGGCGGTGACTTCTGTCGGCTGGTCGCCGAGCACTACCCGTTGCATGTCACCGATGTCCGCCGCGAGTCACTGCTGAATGACGAGTCGTTTGCTCAGCGAGTTGAGCAGGGGCGCGGCGCCGGGGGATCGTCGACGGGGGTCACTTATGCGGATTCGATCCGCTGGTCGCGCGCGGAGGACCGATTGTTTTTGGAGTTGGCTGCGTCGACCGTGGCCGAGTTTCGCCAAATTCTGCCGGGTCGCATTCCGTTCGATCGCCCCTACATTCTGTACAGCTTTGACTCAAAGCAGACGATACGTTTCGATCCCGGAGAAGCGGCCTCGTGGCGGCAGGGCGACGAAGCGGGCGAGATTTGCGTGACGCTGCCGGCGGACCTGGTTGGCTCGTGGTCGGCGCTTGGCGAGATTGGCGAGCACGCCATGGCCGGCTTCGACGACGTCGTCATGCGAATCGTCAGCGGCTGACTGCGGCCCGAGCGCCGGGGGACGCGATTTCGCGCCCGCCGCCGCCCCGAAATCCGCCTGCTCCATAACGGCTGTTCCGGCTACGATAGCGGGGTCCGTTCGCCTGGAATACGGCGAGCATCAACTTCCCCGCACGGAGAGGACTTGTGGACCCAGACGCCGCCACCATCTTCGCCACCATCATTTCGGCCTGCCTTGGCGTCGGTCTGGCGGCGTCGTGCGGCTTTCGCGTCTTTGTCCCGATGCTGGTGGCCAGCATCGCGACGAAAGCGGGGCTCCTGACCCTCGATGATGGATTCGCTTGGGTGGGGACGTACGGTGCGATCATCGCTTTCTCGCTCGCGACGGTTTTGGAGATCGGCGCATTTTATGTGCCCTGGATTGACAACGCGCTCGACTCGATCGCCACCCCAGCTGCGATAGTCGCCGGCTCAGTGGTCGCCGCGGCGTGCGTCAGCGACATGCACCCGATGCTGCAATGGTCCACTGCCATCATTGCCGGCGGTGGCGGCGCGGGCGTCGTGAAGGCTGGCTTCGCCGGCATCCGACTCGGCTCGACCGCCGTGACGGGAGGCGTCGCCAATCCGGTCGTTTCCACTGTTGAGTGGATCGGCGCGCTGTTGTTGTCGATTCTGTCCGTTGTCGTACCCGTCCTCGCCGCAGTCATCTCACTGTTGCTCGTCGCATTCTTGCTCCGCTTCGCGTGGCGAGCGTTCGGCAACCGTTGGCGGAGGTCACAGGCCCAAGCCAAGGCCTCCTCGGAATGAGCCATTCGAAACGGCAGATGCAGTTCTCGATAGGTTCACTTCTCGTGCTCACAGCCGCGTGCGCGACGGTCGCCCGGATGTGGCCCCGCGGCTTTGGCGATGTTTGGATCCAGCTGACGCTTTGCGCCTGGACCGTACTGACCGCGCTGCAGTTCGGCTTGCTCGTCTGGGTCTGGACGGGGCTTACCGGCATGACGAAGCGGCAGTGGTGGGCGGTGTCGTTGGGATTGGCCGGAGCCATCGTCGCCCCGGTCAGTTGTTGCCTCGTGATGCCGATCCTGATTGCTCGCGAGATGGGCGCAGCCGTCGGTACTCACGACGTCTTCTTGGGTCTGGGAGTTTCGTTAATGATATTCCTCAGCGTGGCGACCGTCTTGATCACCCCCGTGACGTTGTTCATCTACTGGGGCTGGCGCACGGATAAATCGTTCTTCGGACTGCGGTGCCTGAGTTGGTTCACGTCCGTGGGCTCGGTCTATTTCCTGCAGTTCACTTGAACGTTTACACTTGTCGGCGATGACCGAATCAGATCCATCCGATCGCCGGGCGCTTACCTGCGCGGAGGTGCGCGACTTGGACCGCCGGGCGATTGACGAGTTCGGAGTGCCTGGTGTCGTATTGATGGAGAACGCGGGCCGCAGCTGTGCGGAACTGTTGCTCAGTCTGGGGTGCTCGGGCAAGACGACAATCGTCTGCGGCAAGGGCAACAACGGCGGCGACGGGTATGTGATCGCCAGGCACTTGGAGTTGGCGGGAGTGCCGGTCAATGTAGTTTCCGTCGGCGACCCGTCGGCGTTGCCGCCGGACGCGCGAACTCATTTTGACGTTTGGGCGAGCAGCGGGGCGCCGATCGTGCGCTGGGATCGGTCTCTCGACGACGAGCTGCTTGCGGCGTCAGTCGCGGGGAGCGAGTGGGTGATCGACGCATTGCTGGGCACCGGCATGCAAGGAGCCCCGCGGCCGCCATTTGACCGAGTCATCCGCCTGCTCAACCGCTTGCCGAGCCGACGTTTCGCCGTCGATTCGCCGAGCGGACTGGATTGCGATCGGGGAGTCGCGGAAGGCGAGGTTTTTCACGCCTGCCACACGGGCACGTTCGTCGCGGCCAAGGTCGGTTTCTCGCAGCCGGCCGCCGCGCGGGTGATTGGGCGGCTGCATGTGCTGGATATCGGTGCGCCGCGAAAACTGCTCGAGGACGTGATGGGGCGACGAGCAGACGACTGAGAGCTACTCGGTCGTCGCCGGCGGCTCGTATTCAAAGTCGATCCACTTCATCGCTCGCCGGAACGGCTCGATTCTCAGAATCACATCGCCGTTTTGGAACAATCGCACCGTGCCGTTTGTCTCGCTGACCGCGACGGCGATCGCATTGGTCGCCTTCGTGATGGCGGCCGCCGACCAGTGGCGCGAGCCGAGCCCTTTGCTGAGCGTGATGTTGGCGTGCGGCGCGTCGACCAATTGGCAGCTGCGCTCGACCGTGCCATCGGCCGAGACAATGAACGCGCCGTCCAACAGGGCGACTTCCTTGACGGCCTCGCGTGTGCGGCCGTCCTGCAAGTTGCGCTCTTTCCGCCCGTATCCCTTCACCGCGTCAAAGCCTCCGGAGTGGCAGTGATTCAGCACCTTGCGGGTGTCGCCAACGATGAACATCGTGCCGACCGTTTTGCCTTCGCGACCTTCTCGACCGATGTCGACCGCCAAATCGACCACCGACTTGAGTGTCTCGAGCGGCACACTGGTCTCCAGGTTCTGCAGATCGCGAGACGTCAACCGACCGAGGTGTTCGTCGAGGTGGATGTAGCTGATCGAATCGATCTTGCCGGCTTCGAATCCGCTGTAGACGGCGATCACGTCAGCGCTGGGCAGCAGCAGGTCGTCGGCGACGCCTTCGAGCAGGGCTTGGGTGAGCTTCTCGAACACGGGAGCTTCTTCGCGGCCCAGCGTCACACACTTCAGATCGAATTCCGCCGCGCCGGCCAACTCGTCTTCATGATCGGCGGCTACCAGAACAAATCGATCGCCGGCTACTTCGCGCAACCGCTCCCAGTCAGTCGGGCCGTCCAGCATCACCAACAGACCGTCCGCCTCACCCGTGTCAAAAAGATTGACGGCCGTGCCAAAGAACTTGGCGAACTGTTTGTTGAATTTCTGGTGCTTCATGCGGGAGGGGAAACGACCGAGGGAGGGGAGAAGCGGGGCCCTGCATGATAATTATTTTGCTGGAATGCGGCAAGAAGCGACGTCCGATCCCACTCGATCGAGGCCGCTAACGCGATCGCGACGCCCGCTCCACGGCCTCAGCCAAGTCGGCGGCGCGGTCGCCGAGATTTCCCTCGAACACCCGTTCGTCGTAGAGCGACAAGGCGTGCACGGCGTGACCGCGAGGTCCGATTTCGAAGGTGTGGTTGCGATGTTCGGACATCAGCGCGGTGAGGTAATCGATCGACTTGACCAGGCGAGGATCGCGCAGTTCCTCGGGCGACGCGGTGAACACGAGCCATTCCAGAATGTGACCTGTCGTTTGCAGCCGTCGATCGATGTCGTCTTGTGCGCCTCGTCCGACAAACCAATTCGTGCTGAAGCTGCCGTCGTCATTCTGTAATTCCAGCGTGTACTCTTGAAAATCCTCCACGAACTTCTTCGCTCGTTTCCACTGTCCAGTGAACGCTTCGCCGCGTTTGCGGCGTTTGTTCACCGCGTAGCTGAATCCCATCATGCGATGCGTGCCCCCGCACGCCGCACCGACAACTTGTTGGGCCAATTCCTCTTTGATGAGTCGTTGGATATTCCATTGCTCGCCGTCATCACTTCTCCACTCGGCGTCCGAGTCCAAGTAGTGCACCAGTCCGATCAGTTTGAACGTCAGCTCGGAGTTCGGCCGACAAGTGCGCTGTTCGTAGGCGACCAGGTCGCGAATCGAGAAGCGACGGCTCTCAACCCGGATTTCATAGTCGAGCGGCACGCGCGACTGCGCCAGCATGGCGAGGAACTGCCCCCGGTGCCCTTCCACGCCGGGGCCTTGGCGCGTGTTGAGGCGTCCGCGATCGAGATAGAAGAGTTGCTGTCCCCGACATGAACCGTTCCAGCAAAGCCACCCGATGGCGTTGACGCGCTGGCCGTCGTGCGCGTACATCTCCGTATCGACGCCGAATCCGATGAGGCTGTGCATGACGCCCCAGGGACTTCGCCTGTTGGCGTGCTCGCGGCGTTCGAAATAGATCGCCAAACACTGGCGAATTCGATCCCGCCGCCGCAGCATCTCGGGCGTCAGCGGAGGCAACGTTGCGGCGGGCGTCGGCGGGGCGTCAAACGATTGGTCCTCGCCGTCAATGGTTAAGCCGCCGCCCCCGGACAGCGCGCCGGAGGAGTCGCTGTCGTCGACGTCATCGACGTCTTCAATCGGTTGAGGCAGGTCGTCGCGCGGTTCAGGTGCTCTCTCATTGCGCTCCGAATTCTCCTCGCGGCGGGCTCGCATGAAGAACCGCGAACGGGGCCGACGAGCGATTCTGCCCGACGGGGATTCGTCTTCGTCAAGACGAGGTCGTGACCTCACCGCCTCGTCCATGCGGTCATTCAACAGGTGGTGTTCGGGCGGGCGCGGCCCCATCTCGACTTGGCGAGATGACCGGCCGCTTTGCGCGTGCGAGATTTGGCAGAAGAGCAGGCAGAGCGGCAGCAGGAGGCGAAGGGCCCGGAAAGGGTGCATGGCGGCGATCTGATATGGGTGGGCGGCGGGCGGTGGGGGGCGAGGAAAACCGGTTTGGTTGTGTGTGTCATATCGGTCGAAACACGCCTGCCAGTTCAGCCGCTCGTACGGCGTTCGCGTGCGATAGCTCGCATTGGCTTGGAAGTGGCGGAAGAGATGCCGATTGGACAAGGCGTCCGGCGGTTCCGCTGCTGCGATCGCCGCCGCCGCGGGCCTCAACCTTGAGCCGTCCGTTTCACACAACCTCGATTATCTCAACACCGCAAGCGGCACAGTTTCCCATCGACCCTACCGATGAGATCGGCGACCGCTTTGGGAAAGCGCGTGTCCGCAAGCGGGCTGCCAACGCCGTTACCCTCGACGCCGGGCGCGGCGTTAGAACATCGTGCGGAGCCGGTCGGCGATCGATCGCTCCGGTTCGGGTGGGCTGCCGCCTTGCAGAAAGATGCCCCAAGCGTTGACGTCCGATCCGTAGTCGCGGCCAGTGACCTGGCGGAGAGACTCGATGGCTCGGAATTGAATCGCCGGATCGCGGTCATTGATCACCTGGGCGAGCGCGCGCAGCGACTGCTGGTCGTTGTACCTGGCAAGCTGCCCGATAGCCGCCAGCCGCACATCCGTTTCCGCGTCGTTGGTAGCCAGTTGCGCAAGTGCTGCGCTGGCCTCGGGGCCACCTCGCTGTCCCCAAGCAGCACAGGTTGCGATGCGCACTTCAGGCAGCTTGTCGGCGGTGGCGATTTGCAGCCCGGCCGACGCGGCGGCGCCGGGAAAGGCGGCCAGCGTTCGAGCGCACTCGCTGCGGAGAATGGGATTCGAGTCCTGTTTGAGGATCGCGGTGAGCCGCTCGATCCAATAGAGTTGGTCGTTAGGCGCCATCGCCGGGGCGCGGCGCTGGAGGTCCCGCAACTCGGCCAATTGGTCGTCGAATGCGGGGCCCCATCGGCGGTCCTCCTCCCACTGACTCCATTGGAAAATGTTGGCCCGATTGAGTTCGGGGAGGCTGCCGTCGCTGCAACCGCTGAGTGTCAGGGCCAGCAGGCCGGCGGAAATCCAAGCGAAGCGTCCGTTCATCGCAAACCGCTGAGTGAGTCGAGGAGTTGTCAGCCCGTTGAAAACGGGCGGCGGATGGTAGCAGACGGAGCGGGGTGGAGCCAGACGAGTCCCAACAGGCTGGCCCCACCCCTCAGCTTTGGTACGATGGGGGCCCCGGTGAAGGTTCGCCCTCGCGCGACAAACACCGGGTCGCACTCGGGAAAACAGCTCGACACCTCTTTTTCCCTTGAAAATGGCATTAATTCGCCGGCCGCGCCCAAGATTTTGTGCGAATCCGCCAACTAGGGGAAGTGAATATTTCGAAGCCTGGGAGGCCTCAACCTGAGGAAATACCGTGCCCGATCCGCAGAGCCATGCCGACAATCGAGGTTTCGTCGAGTCCATTCTCCGCAAGATTCCCGGCTTCAAAGGGTATCTGGAGAAAGAGTACCGGCGGGAGAGCGACTACTTGGCCCGCACCTGGATGGCGGACCGTCTCCGCCAAAGCAAGGGCGGGCTGGACACCTACATGCGTTCATTGCTCGACGCTGGTCAGATCGATGCGATGGCCGGCTGCGAGCGAGTTCGTACGCGTTTGGACGGACTGGAGAATCGCCTCCGCGCTCAAGTTCGCGGCTACAGCGGCTTCTTCGACTTTGTGAAAGTCGATGAAGGGCTACTCGATCAAGTCTACCAGCACGATGTCGGAATGTTTGAAGACATCGAAACGCTGGCGGGCGAACTCGAGTCGCTGCACCTCAAGCAAGAGGACCCAGCGGCGGTCGCCATCGGAATGGTCGCGCGGATCGATGAGGTCGAGAGAAAGTTCTTGAAACGCGGCGAAATGTTAACGGGCGTCGGTGAATAGCCGCGCGATCTCGTTCGCAAGCGTTGCGGGTGAACCTGTTCGCTCGCGCCGCCCAGTTTGAATTGGGAATATCGCTAAAGGAATCGAACATGGCCAGAAAGCTCGAGGTCCTCGAGTACTTTGATGAATCCAACCGCTCCCTCGTGCACCGCATTCCGCCGCAGGGATCGATGGACATTCAGCTGGGTGCTCAGCTCATCGTCCAAGAAAACCAAGACGCCGTGTTCTACCGTGACGGCAAGGCGATGGACACGTTTAGCGCTGGCCGTCACACGCTGACGACGGCGAACGTTCCCTTCATCACTCGAATCCTGACGATTCCTTGGGAGAAGTCGCCGTTCCAAGCGCAGGTCTACTTCATTGGGAAGCAGACGTTTCTCGATCAGAAGTGGGGAACGCGGCAGCCGATCACCGTCCGCGACAAAGATTTTGGGATCGTTCGCCTGCGGAGCTTCGGGAAGTACTCGTTCCGCGTCACCGACGGTCCGCTGCTGCTCAATACGCTCGTCGGCACGCAAGGCAAATACACGACCGAGGAAGTGTCGGCGTTCCTCAAAGACCTCGTCGTTTCCCGCCTCACCGACTTGCTCGGTACGATGCAAGTCAGCATGCTTGACCTGCCGGCGAAGTTTGACGAAATCGCGGCGGCGACGCGAGTCAAGGTGGGCGAGGAGTTCGGCAAGTACGGGCTCGAGCTAGTTGATTTCTTCATCAACTCGATCACGCCTCCGGAAGAAGTTCAGAAGGCGATCGACACGCGGAGCAGCATGGGCGCGATCGGCGACCTGCACGCCTTTACGATGTACCAGGCGGCTAACAGCATGGCCAAGATGGCCGAGCAGGGCGGCAACAGCGCCGGCGGAAACGCCATGAACATGGGCATGGGGGCCGGCTTCGGCATGATGATGCCGGGCATGATCCAGCAGGCGATGCACCCGGGGATGCAACAACAGCAGCCCGGCATGATGCCGCCGGGCGCGGCGGCCGCTCCTCAACCGCCGGGCGCTCCGCAAGCTCCCGCGGCCCCGCAAACTCCGGCAGCTCCTCAGGCTCCCGCTCCGACCGGTGGAACTCCCGCGGCGGCGGCGGGCGCGGCGGCAGGAGCGGCGGCGGCCGGCTTTGGCTCGATGGATTTCGGCGAATTGGCCGGCGGGGAGGCGGCGGCTCCGCAAAAGCTGGATCCGCAAGAGCTGGTCCGCACAGTTGCCGGCTCCAACGGCTGGCAAGTTCAAGAGTCTGGCCAGATGTGGCAGATCACCGTTCCCATCGGGTCGCTTCGCAAACAGAACGTGACCGTCAATTTTGCGGCCAAGGATCCCGACGGCCACAACCTGATTTCGTACACCTCCATTTGCGGAACGGCGAGCGAAGGCAATGCCATGGCTCTGCTCCGCTACAATATGCAAATGGTGCACGGAGCATTCGCCGTGCAGAAGACGGGCAACGGAGAGTTTCTGGTTGTGCAGGCCAATCAGTTGGCTGACACGGCTGACCCGATGGAGATCACGCGAGTGATCACGGCCGTCGCCTGGCAAGCTGACAAGGTTGAGGAGAAGCTCGGCGGTGGCGACGAATTCTAGCCGCTCGACCGAGCGGGACGTCTCACAAGAGGGCGTACGCGATGCCGGTCCGCACGGAATACAGGTTGGGCGAGTTCTCGTGGGTGGACTTGAATTCGCACGATTTGCAGGAAGCCCAGCGATTCTATTGTGACTTGTTCGGCTGGAATTTCCTGTTGTACGACACGGCCGGCGGACCGCCCTACGGTCAATTCGACGTCGACGGCAAGTCGGTCTGCGGCATCGGTGAAATGAGCGCCGAAATGAAGGCCGGCGGCGCGCCTCCCGTCTGGAACAGTTACGTCAACGTCGACAGCGTCGAAGCGGTCGCCGAACGGGCCGAACAGTTGGGCGCACAAATCATCGCGCCTCCCATGAAGGTGCTGGAAGCCGGCTGGTTGGCCTTCATTCAAGATCCCGAGGGAGCCGTCATCGGCTGCTGGCAAAAGGGCGAACACTTTGGAGCCGAACTCTGTGATGCGCCAGGTTCACGCTGCTGGAACGAACTCAACACGAAAGACGCCGACGCCGCTGCGAGTTTCTACGGTGAGTTGTTTGGCTGGGAATTCGAGGACAACCCGCACTCTCCCACCAAATACCTGGTGGTCAAGGTCGCCAGCCGGGCAATCGGCGGGATTCTGCAGATGAACACCGAGTGGGGCGGAGTACCAGCTCATTGGGGCGTCTACTTCTTCGTCGGCGATATCGACGCCACTTTTGCGCGTCACACCGAACTGTCCGGACAGATTTGCGTGCCCCCGTTTGATACTCCCTACGGCCGTATGGCTGTCGTCAGCGATCCCCAAGGCGCCTCGTTCTCGCTCATCCAACTCGACGACCCGTCTGACTAGCGAAAGCGCGCATCGCGATCATCTAACAGGTGAGGCGAGTCTCGACCGGGCGCGGCTCACATCCGCTCCGCCAACACGCCCACTACCTGTTCTCCGCGGCGAACGACAATCAGTGTGGCGGCCGAGTCGCCTTTCAGTCGCAGCGATTTCCGCAATTCGTCGGGCGCGATGTCGACACCGCGCTTCTTGATCTCCAGTCGTCCCACGCCCCGTGCGCGCAGCAGCGAGCGCCATCGCTTTCGATCGAACGGAGCCGACTCGACGATTCGAAAGCAAGCGGCCAGCGGCGTCGTCACGAATCGGTCTGAGGTGAAGTAGCATGCGCCGGGAGCGACGGCTGCCAGTCCGAGTCGCTCCGCCAAGGCGCCGCTGAGGTGAGCCGCCAGGACCGCAGCGTGCGGTTCGTAGAGATAGTCGAGCAATCGCGGCGCAACCGCATCGACAGCTCTGTCTGACTCCACAATGGATTCCGCCGAGCCGTCGCTCGCCACGACCGTCGCGCGGCGTCGGCCGGATGTCTGGACGATGTCGCCGAACCACAGCATCTGTTGTCGACACTCGCCTCGACCGCCGATCCATTCGCGTTCAGTGCGCCCGTCGGTCCACTCGGTGGGTGGTTCCGACGCCGGTGCGATTTTTACTCCGCCGGCGGCGGCCCGTTCGATCCATTGGGCGATGAGGCTGGCTGGCGGCGAAAACGACTCCACGCGAGTCGCCCGTTGGCCGGTCGCGCGGCGGTCGGGATCGATGTGCAGCAGCGCGCCCTCCAGATCGCATTCGCTCGCCTCAGCGCAGCGGACTTCGACATCGACGCCGGCGACTTGAGTGTTAGCCGCAGCCAGCGAGACGGCCTCGTCGCTGCGATCGATCCCGCGGCAGGCGACCGTCGCGCGAGCCAGAGCGGTGAGGTCGCCGCCGAGTCCGCAACAAAGATCGACGACGCGATCCGCGCCGCCAAAACGATGCGCTTTGTGGGAGGCGATCCACTCGTCGGTGGCCTGTTCCAGCAGCGTGGCTGAAAAGAACATCTGATTGGCGGCGGTGAATTTCTCGCGGGCTCGGTGACGCAATTCGACTTGGGCGGCGACGAGGCGGACGCGCTCTCCCGGATGACGTTTTCGCAAGGCCACTACGGCTCGCGGAATATCGCCATGTTCAGCGAAAGCGGCGAACAGTTTCTGCGCCGCGGGCGTTTGCAGCCAATCGATATCGGCGGCCGTGAGGGGCGACCTATTCATCGCGGACACTGAGGTTTTTCTGATCGCAAAGTTGACTTGGTTGCAGAACGAGGAACGGCTGCCGAAGATACGAACATGGCAGACCCGATCCATCTTCTCGGAATCTACTTGCATTTGGCTCGGGCCGCTGAGCTGGGTCGGCGTCCGCACGCGCGCGATCGACTACTGATCGTCGCCGCGGCATTGGCCGCCGACTCGATGTTACCGCGCGTCGCGGCACTTTGTCGCGAGCGGGTCCTGGAACACAACCCAAATCATCTGCTGCGTCGTTGGGAGTCGCTAGACGAAGCTTGTGAAGACAGCGACTTCCGCCACTTCCTCAAACAACTGCAGCGTCGCTATCCTCGCGAGCGGGCCGAACGCATGCTGCAGGAATCCGGGCTGGAAATGGGAAACGAACGCGAGGCGTACTTTACCGATGAAGAGTACGCCGCCGGCCTGCTCGGCTGCAGCCTCGATCATCTCGACCGTTTCGGGCCAGCGCCCTGATCGGCTATCCCGCACGGCTCTCAAGATGTATCGGTTTCGACAGTCGATCTCATTGGAACGGCCGCGTCGATTGTAGCCGCCGCAACGCGGCGCGCACGACGACGTGAGTTCTCGGCGCCCGGTGGTCGATGATTGAGTTGGTGGTGTCTCGTAGGAGTTCGTTCGTAGGCTCGCGGGCGACAGCTCGCGCCTCGACGCCACTTATTCGCCACGGAGGGCGTCAATGGTTCCAACCCAATGGCTGACGGCGTTGCTGTCTCGCATCGGAGCGTCCTTCATGATTGGCTTCCTCATTCGAAAACTGTGGTTTGTCGCCACCCTCGCGGCCGCCATCGGAGTCCCCTACTTGTTGATGGACGAAGGATGGCGGGCGAGGGCGAAGAGTCTCTTCGTTTCCGCCGATGAAGGGACGGCGACATCTGAGTCGTCCAGCTTGTTTGACGTGGGCTCGCTGTTCGCGATGGTCGGAGCCAAAGATGACGACGGCGAAGCGACCGATTGGACGAGCGACTACGACGCACTGGTGAGCTCGTCTGGCGATTCATCTCAGCCCACAAGAGTCGCTCGTCCGACGTTGGTTGGCTCCGACATACATGAGCTCCGTGAAGTGTTGCGTTTTGACGTGCAGCCGCGGTGGGTGCTGTCCCGCTGGTCGCGAGTTTCGACGGTCCGCGAAGATCAGTTCACGGCGCTTCGTGTCCCGCTGGTGACAGGGCTGGAGTTGGACGATATCGCCGGGTCGCTGACCTACTACTTCGACGAGCAACAAACGCTGCAGCGGATCGTCTTTCACGGTTCGACGGGCGACGAGCGGAAGTTGGTCTCGTTGGTCGAAGAGGCCTACAAATTCAACGCCGAACCAAGCTTGCGGGCGGGCGTCTACGTGGCCCGCTGGAATGGCAACCCGACCAGCGCCATGATTATTGATATGGCTCCAGTCGTTCATGCGGAGACACCACACGAACGATTGCGAGTGCATCTGGAGATAAACCGCCCCCGCGCCTACGTGCGGCTCAGCGAGCCGATGAACCGTCTGATGGCGAGCCACGTTCCACCGCGGAAACGATGGTTCTGGTAGGCCCGCGGCGAAGTCTATCCTCGACCTTCCTGCTCTTCACCTGGTCGCGGTTGGGGCGCGGGGGGCGCATCCTCACCCGAGTCGGGCGGATCTTTTGGAGCCGCTTTCCTCGGTGCTGGCTCGCCGGCCGGTTTGGGAGCCGGCAACACGTTCTTCGCATCGCCGGGCTTGGCTGGCGGATCTAGCGGCGGCAACTCACCGTCGCCACCGGTTGTGGCCGCCTTAAGTCGCGTCTCGAGGTCGAGCATTCGGCGCTGCAAGTCGAGCACAGTCGTCTCCAGCGATCGCACCCGCTGCTGCAACAACTCGACTTCAACCGCCGATGCGGGTGAATCGACGATCCGCGGCGCGGGGCCTCCGCCGGCGCGGGGCGCATCGCCGATCGCATCGTCGAGCGCCCGTCCCAGCGCGCCTAATAGCGGCCGCGAGCCGCCGGCTCCGAGCCGTTCCGCCAAACCACCACCCGCCTCGCCCCGGGCCGCTTCCAAGATCACCGCGCGGCGGACCAGACGATTACCTTCGTACCACGTCACCTGGAGCGGCTGTCCCACGCGCGACGCCTGGACGGCCGCGATCAGATCGTCGGCCGTGTCAACTCGTCGCCCGTCGACAGCGACGACGACGGCTCCGACGGGAACGCCGGCTCGCTGCGCGGCCGAACCCGGTTGCACGTTCGTCACAAGCGCGCCTGTCCGCACAACGACCCCGTAGCGCACTCGCAACGCGTCGGTCAGATCGACGACCGTCACGCCGAGCGCCGGCCGCGCCGGGGTTGTGTCGCGAAAGGGAGCCGGCGCAATCGGAGCCGGGTCGATCGGCCGCGCGAACGGTGTCGCCGGCTCCTCGATCTCCGGTGGTCGCGCAACAGGTGTCAGACGCGTCGACACCTTGAGGCCCTGGCGATTCAAGAGGATCTCCACGGGGCGACCAGGAGTCGTCGTCTTCACCGCCGCCGCCAGATCCGCCAGCGTCGTCACCTGCTTGCCGCCGAGACCAGTGAGGATGTCGCCCGGCTTCACCCCGCTCTGATCGGCCGGCCCGCCAGCTCGCACCGAAAGCACCTTGACGCCCTCCGTCGAGTTGTCCGCCGTCAGGCCCAGAATGGGCGGCGCCGCCGGTGGCGCGGGCTCACCGCCCGCCCCCGGTCGTATGTTCTCCAACTGCTTCTCCAGCTGCTCCAAGAAGGATTGAGCCGGTGCGGCAGCGGCAAAAGTCAGCATCGAGATCGCCGCCACGCCAAGCGCGAGTCGTTGGCGAATCGGTTTTCGCGAGGTCTTCATGGCTTTCTCCCAACGAAGCGAGCGAGACGGGGGGCGAGACTGCCCAAGGCGACGGCTGTCATTATATCCGCGGCCGGAAAAACGGCGCTCGATTTGAATCTCGAATTCCGAAAATGAAGACCAAACGCCAAAATGGTCGTCGCCGTCCACTTCACGCCCACAGTTCACGGCTCAACCGCGCATCCAGGTTATCCATGACTGATTTGTCGTCCATTCAAGCCGCCACCGCCGACCAGCAACTCGAAGCGCTGGCTTTGTTGTTCGCCGACCTACCGGAATCCGCCCGGTTCCAGCAGGCGTCCAACGCGTGGCAGACACTCCGCCACCACCCCAACTCGGGAGCGCTGTTGGTCGCCCTGGATGGTGATCAGGTTGTCGCCGCAGTCTACGGGCAACTGATGCAGGGGGGAGCCGCCGTCATTTTTCCACCCCGGCTGAGGCAAGATGGGAAACTGGCGGTCAGCGACGAGGAGCGGCTCGCGATCTCGCTGCTCGACCAGTTGGAAGCCGAATTGCAACGGCGGGATGTCTCCCTATTGCAAGCCAATCTGCCCGTCGCCGCCAGCGAAGACGCCCGCTTGCTTCGTCAAGCCGGTTTCGAGCATCAGATCACGCTCTCTTATCTGGCCATCGAACGGACAGAGATTTCTCCGAGCAAGCCGATCTGCGATCTGGAGTTTCAGCCGTTTCAAGAAACTGAAATCGGTCGCTTCGAGGCGGTCGTTGAGGCGACTTACGCCAACACTTTCGATTGTCCCGAGTTGAATGGTGCGCGGCGCGTGGCCGATGTCGTCGACGGGTATCGACACACGGGCGTTAACGCGCCGGACGGCTGGTTCTTCGTGCGAAAGGGCGCAGATGATGTGGGTTGTCTGGTGCTGGCCGATCACCCGGCGCTCGACGAGTGGGAGCTTGTCTACGTTGGTCTCGTGCCCACCGCTCGGGGGAGGGGATGGGGGGAGCAAGCGACTCGTTTTGCCTGTTGGCAAGCGTTCTTGGCTGGGCGCGGTGGTGTTGTTCTGGGAGTTGACGAGCGCAACGACCCGGCGATCGCAATCTACTCGCGAGTTGGTTTTCAAGTTCGTGACCGTCGTCGGGTCCTGCTCAAGATTCTGCGGAACGGCGATTCTTGAGTTCACGGTCGTCTAGAATTCGAAACCGTTTGCTGGCAACCCCTTAGTGCCCGCCGTCCGATTCGCGGCGCCGGAGTCGTCCGTTTTCTGACAACTTTTCCACCACGACGACGGTCCGCGAAGATGAAAAAAAAGGGTGGCGAGAACCAAAGATTCCCGCCAGATCCGGTTCGTTCAGACTTCTCGTTAAGAAAAATCCGCGAGCTGCGATGAGGAGGTTTGACAGGCACGCTAGCAGGCGTACAATCGCTCCTCGGTAACAACAATTGAGACTCACCTGACGCCATTCGGCGTTGCTTTTCCGTCAATCGCGCTGCGGCTCTTTTTTTGGGGAACGCGGATTTCTCCCGCCGACCTTCACCAACACGAGGCGCTCGCAGTATGCGCATGGGATGCGATACGTGTGACCAGGGACGATATGGAGATCGTGTCAGCTATCCGTCAAAAGTTGGCTGGCAAGGTCGGTAAAGAACGATACGAGTTGTGGTTTTGCGACCGAGTTCTGATGGACTTGGACGGAGAGACGTTGCGCGTTCAAGCCCCCGATTCGTTTTGGGTCGATCGTCTCCGCAATCACTTTCGTCAGGAGCTTGCCGCTGCCGCCGAGGACGTTCTCGGCGGTCCGGTCACTTTGCAATTTCGTTGTCACGGCAGGCCCGCCAAGCAAACTCCGGCCGCTGCGCCGCGCGAGCGAAACCGATTGCTTTGGGACGACATGGACGAAGCGGTCGACGAGAGCCCCCCAGCGCGCGGCCAGGCCGCTCCGGCGATCTCAGCCAAACAAACGGCCGCCGCCAAACCCAAACGCGAACTCAAGTTCATCACTGGTATTTGCAATCAATTGGCCAACGCATCCGCACAGATGTCGCTGGAGAACTTGGGGCGTTTCTCACCGCTCTTCCTTTACGGACCGACGGGTTGCGGGAAGAGCCACCTGCTGGCGGCGATCCAGCGCATGGCGCGGAAGCGGTTGCGCTCGGGCCGCGTCGTTCTGCTTTCCGCAGAGCAGTTCACATCCATTTTCCTTGAGGCGCTGCAGGGCAGTGGGCTGCCGAACTTCCGCCGCAAGTACCGCGATCTCGATGTGCTGCTGATTGACGATGTACATTTTTTTGCGGGCAAGCGAGCTACGCTCACCGAATTACATCACACGCTGGACAGCCTGGTCCGCAGCGGCAAGCAAGTTGTCTTCGCGGCGGACCGCAGCCCCGTTGAATTGAACGGGTTGGGCCCTGATCTGACGGCGCGAATGTCGGGCGGTATCGTGAGCGCCATGGAGCCGCTCGACGAATCGACGCGACTAGGTGTTCTGGAGTCGTTGGCGAAACAATACGGTGTCGCCGCCTCGAACGAGGTGCTCGCCTACTTGGCCGCCCACCTTCCCGGCGACGCTCGTCGCCTGCGCGGAGCTCTCAATCGACTTGACGCCAGCAATCGCGCTTTGGGCGAGCCGATTAGTCGCGATCTGGCCGAACGCACGTTGCGAGATCTCTTTCAGGCGACGCAACGAGCCGTCAAGCTGTGCGACATCGAGCAGGCTGTGTGCGACGTCTTCGGCCTGAACCGCCAAGAGCTGCAGTCGCCGAGAAAGAGCAAGTCGGTCAGCCACCCGCGAATGCTGGCGATGTGGCTGGCGAGGAAGCACACGCGCGCTGCGTTCTCGGAGATCGGCGACTACTTCGGCCGCCGCACCCACAGTACGGTAATCTCGGCTCAAAAGAAGATCGGTTCGTGGCTCGACACCGGCGAACCGATTCGAATGGCCAACGGCGATTGCGATATCCGCGATGCAGTCCGCCGGATCGAATCTCAACTCCGCGCCGTCTAAGTGGCTGTGCCACTCACACTACAGGCTTCGCTCGCCGCTCCCGTCGGTCGCTGGAATCGAGATAAAAGTCACGATTCCTCAACACAACAACAGCTCGAATTTTCGGATAGTGCCTCGTATTCTAGATCTAGATGCTTGTCAAGCTCAGAGGGTTGCGAGTCGCCGGACGCTGAGTCAATTGCGAGCCAAGACAGCAAGGCGCCGACCGAATAGATCGTTTGTGTGCTCGAAAGATCGCTAACACCCCAATCGATTTCTCCACGGAGACGCGCGCATGACGGACTCGTCGAACTCGAAAGCGCAATCGCCATTACGAGCCGGTATTCGGTTCGTGCTCGACTTGGGTGTTCCACTTGACCGGTTGATATCGCTCATCGTGCCGCCGGTCTGGTTTGTCGTCGCGGCCATCGCGACGGGTGATGCGTTGTCCACGCTGCTCTTTGGTTGCCTGCCACTGATTCCGCCGTTGGCGTTGATTTGGTTTAGCGACGAGATTGGTTCGTTCACGGGGATCTTTCAGTTTCGCCAAGTCAGCCAGGAATCGCCGCCCGACTTGCTCCGCATCTTGGGATGGATCGGGCTCGTCGCCATCATCGGCTTCCAGGCGTATCACATTTTCTCGTCGACGCCCGAATGATCTCGAGAAACTCGTCAATGGGTCGTTATTCACGACCCGTGACCATGACGATCGTTCCATAGAGCAGATAAAACAGCCCGCCGATAAACGGCAGCACTCCGACCACGACGAATCCCAGCGGACCTCACGGGGATCGGCAAATTGGATCTCCGAATGGCCGACAATCGGTCCGCTCGCCGTCCTAGACGAACTTCGTCTTGCCGGGAACAGCCACTTCCGGCACCTCGATGTCGCCCCAAGCGTATTCCCGGGGCCCCAGCACGGTGTTGGACGCCATGGCCTCGTCCCAACCGATCGACTTGCCCGTGTAGCAAGCTTCGCGTCCGATGATCGCCAACAACGTGCTGTAGGACATGTAGACGCCGTTGTTGATGTGCTTGCCCGCGCGGATTCCAGCGAAGAGCTCCTTGTGCTCAACATCGTACATGCTCGGCTTGTCGCCTTTGTAACGCCAATCACCCTTGCTGTTGGTGACGGTGTTGCGGAGGACTTCAGCGCGGCCGGTGGTGCCGATCACATAGTCTTCCACGTTGTTGTAGCAGCCCTTCATCTGCCGCGTGTAGGAGAAGCACTTGGTGCCGTCTTTCCACTCGTAGCAAACGGCGAAGTGATCGTAGATGTGTCCCCACTTCTCATCACTGCGGACCTGGCGGCCGCCTAGTCCATAGCAGCGGAGCGGCGGAATGTCGTCATTCAACCACATGGCTTTGTCGAGGCTGTGGACGTGCTGTTCGACAATGTGGTCGCCCGACAGCCAGGAGAAGTACAACCAGTTTCGCATCTGGTACTCCATCTCACTCCACTCGGGTTTGCGTCCGCGGTGCCAGAGCGTTCCGGTCAAGTAGTTCTCTTGAATCGTGCGAATGTCGCCGATCTCGCCGTTCTTGATCTTGTCCATCGTGGCGCGCACGCCGTGGTCGTAACGCCAGCAGAGTCCAGAGACGATGGACAGGTCTTTCTGTTTCGCCAGCGCAGCCGTTTCGAGCACGCTGCGGACGCCCGGCGCATCGACGGCCACCGGCTTTTCACAAAACACGTGCTTGCCCGCTTCGATCGCAGCCCGCAATTGCACGGGGCGAAAATGGGGAGGAGTGCACAGACAGACGACGTCGACATCGGTCTCCAGCAGTTGTTTGTACCCGTCGAATCCGGAAAAGCACTGCTCGTCCGTGACGGCGTATTGCTCGCCCAGACGCCGTTCAAGGAGATTCTTGGCATGTCCGAGACGATCGGGAAAGACGTCGCAAAGCGCTGTAATACGGACATCATCGCCCGCATGCGACGCGTTCACGGCCGCACCGCTTCCCCGCCCGCCGGCTCCAATCAAGCCGACTTTGATGACGTTGTCGCTCGCCGCGTGAACGGGTTGCTGCGCAGCCAACGTGGCTAACGAAGACCCCACGACTGCGGCGCTTGAGTTGCGCAAAAAGCTGCGTCGACTTGTTTGGTTGGTAGTGTCGGTCATCGATTGGATCTCCTACAGCATCGACAGGTGGGAAGGGGGTGGGACCGGTCGGGCGACTGAGCACATGACCAACCATTCGTACGCCAATGACGGCCAACATAATAGCCTGCCGACGCCGCGACTCGCAAGCTCGGACAGACCTCCAGCCGTCAACGCAAACGCCGCATATAGCGAATCAGCTCGGTGTCCATCTCCTCCAACTCGACGCCAAAGATGTCGCGAAACTGGGCTTCCCGCTCTTCCTCCGACGGTTCGCCCAGCGGCGGAGTCTCGGCCAGCGTTTTGATGTACTGGACAAACTGCTGCTTGCGAGTTTTCAGCAAGAAATAGGTTAGCGCCCAAGCGTCAGCGTAGGCTCGTTGAGCCGCGTCGGCTTGGCGGAATTCGGCGTCGCGGCGCAGCAGTTCGGAGATCCGATCCGGAGCGCGCTCGCGGAGGTGCTTGCGAAACTGCAGTAGTTGAACCGAGTTGACATTGCCGATACCACGCCACCCGCGGGAGCTTTTCAAATCGGGCGATTCGAAAAACATCGCCAGCCCCTCGCTCAACCAAAACGGATTGCCGCCCAGCCGGATCTGCAGTCCGCTGTTGTAGGACAACTGATGAGTTGCTTCGTGGACGATCGTCGCCACCGTCCGCTCGGCCGCCGGCTGCATGAGAATCTGATTGATTTGGCGAGCCGATGTGATGCGGCGCCCCGGCCGGGCGAGCGCATTGACGCCCGTCAAGTCGTACATCACCACCCGGTTCGAGAGGATGTTGTAGTAGCCGATGATCCCGCTCGTGGCGTCACCCAGGTCGCGACGGGCGTACTGAGCATACGACCCCTTGTCGCGAAAGACGATCGCCACCAACCGGTGGTCAGGCTCCTCAAGTTCAATGCCGTTCTTCTTCCAGAATCCGAAGAATGCGCGGTACAGTCGTTCGTACAACGAACCGCACCAAGCGGCGTACGCGGGCGACGTGTTGTATACGATCAGGTAGTGAGCCGTGCGATGGATCTTGAATCCAACCGGGAGTTGCTTGAGTAACCGCTTCTCCAGTTGCTCATCGTCCAGCCACTTGAACGACTCGTCGTCGCTCGATCGCGACAATTGCTCTTCCTTGCTAATCAACCACAACACGCTGTCGTTGGCCATGAACAAGAGACTGCCGTCTTGTCCTTCCACGACCACTTTGCCGTCCAGGTGGTGACGCGCCCCGTCGCGTTCCAATGAGACGTGGTCCGCCGCCTGGGCGGTTGACAGTAAGAGGTAAGGAATCGCCACTGCGAGTAGACGGCGCGCGGTCTTCCAGCGGTTGATATCGCTCCGTTGCGGCCTGTTCATGCGTCGTTCGCCTGTTAGAGAAAACCCCTGTCGCGAGAATTCATTATAGACAACCGCCTCCGAGTTCCCGAATCGGCGCAGTCAGACCCCGGCAAGACCCCGGCATCGGTTGCGCGATGTGGCGGCCGCGCGGTCATTGCGGCGAGGCGGTCAGCGCCCGCGCTGTCCTGCTCAACATCCACCATCCCAGTCCGGCAATCAGTGCGAAAAGCACTGCGCTGACGAGCGCGAGTCCAGCTTCCTGGTAACGGACTCCCGAGTGGATCAGGCCAAACAGTCGCCGGGCAATCGTTTCCACTCCCGGCGGATAGACGAGAATGCTCGCCGACAAGTCGCCGAGTGAAATTGAGAACGCCGCCAGCCAGGCGGCGAACCAGACGGGCAGCCGCTGCGGCGTGGCAAGCACGGCGAATCGACGCAGCGGTCCGGCGCCGTCCAACTCGCCGCTCTCGAGCACTTCTTCGGCGACCGAACTGAAACCGAACCAGCAGATCCCGAGTGCAAACGGCAACGAGCGGATCGACACGGCCAGCACGGGACCCAACAGCGTCTTGTCGTAGACGGTGTAGAGGCCCGGGCGATTGAGCAGAAAAATCAGCGTCAAACCGATGAGCGGACCGGGCGTCGCCAGGCTCGCCGCGCTGATCGAGAGCGGCGCGACCGCTCGCCAACCGCCGCGGCGAGCCCACCACGCCAACGGACCGGCTACGATGATTGTCGCCGTCGCCGCCAGCAGTCCGATTGCCAGCGACCAGCGAAACTCCTCACCAAAGCGATTGATCGTCGGCGCTGTCACGTCCCAGAATTTCAGCAACGACCAACTGCGAACTCGCTCGCCTCCAATCGACTCAACCGACACGCCCGCTTTGACCGCCAGGTTGAACAGCGGCACGCCGGCGATCAGCGCGACGGCCAAGGCGGCCAATGCGGCGCTGAGCCAACGCGCGCGGCCCAGCGAAAAAGTCAGCGGGCGGCGCAATGTTCCCGGCCCGCTTCGTTGGGTCACCAACGCCAAGCCCATCGCCGCCGCTACGACCAGCCACGCGAGCATGCCGACGCTCGGCAAGGTCCGCCGCCAGGCGTCTCCCAGCTGATCGCCCAGCGCCTGGCCGGCGTACAGCTCCCGCGCATAGGTGCTGACGAGAAACAGATCGGCGATCACCATCTCACTGCAGCCGGTCACGAACACCCACAGACCGGCGATCCCGATCGCCGCCATCGCGCGGGGCAATGTGATGCGCCAGAAGACGGCCGCGTAACCGCCGTCCAGCAGAGCCCCCTCTTCGATCTCGGGCTCGACGTAGTGCAGCCCGAGACTGACGATGACCACGACCCACGGCACGGCCGTGATGAAGTGGACCCAGACCGCGGCGCGGAATCCATCCAACCACGGCGCGGCGACCTGATCCGCGCTGATCGTGTACCACCCGAGCTGGCCGAACCCGGCTTCCCAGGCTGCCGCCTGCAAGTAGAGCGGAATGAAGATCATTCCCCCCAGCAAGCCGAAGAAGAAGCGGCGGCCCGGTAGGTCCGTCCGCGACAGCAGCCACGCCAAGACGGAGCCGACCGGTACGCTCAGCAAAGTGGAATAGCCGGCCAGTTTGAGAGAAGTGAGCGCGAGACCTCGGACGCGCGAATCACTGGCGGCTAACCAAGGGACCAATGCGAGGACGCCCAGCAGCAAGAGCGCCGCGCCGCCGCGGAGCATGAGTTGTCGATGGTGGTTCATTCCGCTGACAGCTGCATCCGAAGTAAACCACCCGCGCGCCGCTCGTTGGCGGGTCGCGGCGTGGCTCGCTCCGTGGAATCGCTCGGCAAGGCTGCCCTCAAGCTTAATAGCTGCGGCGGCCAACGGGAAGCGCCGCCGTCGTCGCCATCATTGCCGGGGCGGACGCGGGACATCCGTAGGCTGCGGCTTCGCCGCCGTCTTCGCGGCGGGTTTGTCGGCGGGCTTGTTCGCCGCATTGTCTCCCGCGTCGTCCGCCAACATCGTTTCCTCGTAGCGCGCCAAGTAGTCCATCGCGCTGTCGGCGCCGCTGAATCCGATCGCTTGCTCGTCCCAGTCGTAGCGCTGCGAAATCACTCGGCCGCGGTCGATGTCGAACTTCACGATGCCGTTGTTGAGCTGCTGGATGAGCTGCGCTTCGATGCGAGGGCTGTTGATGGGAGTCAGCACTTGCGTGGTCACGCGGATCGTCGCCAGGCCGGCCACGACTTTCTCCAACACATATTTCTGTCTCGTCTTGATCCGCTTGACTTGCCCCTCGTCCTTCACGCGAATCTCCACTGGAAAATACCACTTGGCCCCAATCTCCACGGCCTCCTTGGGCAAGGGCGTGACCATGTTGGCCATTCCCATGCTTACCGTCGGACCATCGAAATGGTCCACTCGCTTGATCACCTCACCGTGCGGGGCAATCGTGACTTGAGCGATGACTTTGCCGACGCTCGCCGCCGCCTTCTCGTACTCGACAGGCACCCGCTTGTCCTTGTCGCTGTTGTAGGCGACTTGTGGACGCCCGGAGATATGCTGCCGCATGTCAATCCGCGTCACCCGATGTTCAAACGTCACCTCGCCACTCGCCGACACTTCGACGATCCGCCACTCTTTCTCGGAAACTCCGCGCGATTCCGATTCCTGCGTCGTCCCCTGAATCCGCGTCTCCGTCGTCGCCAGATGGACAACCTTGCTGCGAATCAACTCGCCTTCGGTGAACTTGTACGCCAGTTGATGCTTGTCGGCAGCTGCGGCGAATGAGCAAGCGGCGCAAAGAATCGCCGCGCAGAGAAACGCACTACGTGTCTTCGAGGCCATCGTTCGCATCCTTGCTTTGAGGCTGAGGTGACTGAGAAGTCAATTGGATCGCTTGCCGCGAATCGTCCCGCGCCAACCGAGTTTTTCCTGCAACATCCGGTAGTAACTTTGACTGGGAACTTCTATCGTGCGGAACGTGCGAATCGAACGCTCCACACGCACGCGGTCGTTCTTCGTCAAGTGACAGACAACCTGTCCATCCACCACCGCCGATGTGGTTTCGTTCGGCTCGCGAACCACCACTTCGATCACGCGGTCCGCCGTGTCGACGACGGGACGAACTGTCAAGGTGTGCGGGCTGATGGGTGAGATGACAAAAGCGTGCAAGTTGTTTCGCAGAATCGGCCCGCCAGCCGACAAGTTGTGCGCCGTTGATCCGACCGGTGTGGAGATGATCAAGCCGTCGCAACTATAGGTAGTCGCCAATTCCGCGTCAACGTAAACATCGATGTCCAGAATCGAGAACGGCGGGCCGCCCAAAACGGCCACCTCGTTCAACCCGGTTTCGTCCGCCAACACCTCGTCGCCACGGAAGACGCGACAACGCATCATCAAATGATCGACGATCTGACACTCGCCTCGGCAGACAGCCGGCAGAACTTCCGGCAACTCTTTGGGCGAGATCGGCGCGAGGTAACCCAAACGCCCCAAGTTGACGCCGAGCAAGGGCAGGGCGAGTTTTCTTACTAGCTTGCCAGCACGCAACATCGATCCGTCGCCGCCCAGCACGACAGCGAAATCGGCTTCCACGTCGGCCGGCATCGGATCGGTGAGGACGAAATCGACGAGTTGGATGTCACAGTGCGATTCGACGATCGCCCGCATCTGCTCGGCGTTCTCGGCCACGGCGGGTCGGTCGCCCGCGCCGAGCAGCAGGACTTGGGGCCGATCTCGATCCGCCCAGGTTGGCGCCGCACCCATGGCTTCCTCACGTTCTTATCCGACGGCCGAATCGCGGATATCTTGGGACACCGGATTGGCTCGCCGACGGCAGGTCGCCGCAATACCGGCGGCATCGAGTCCAAGTTCGGCGAGCAGTTCACCGCGGTCGCCGTGTTCGATGAACTCGTCGGCGACGCCCAGGCGGGTCAGGCGGCTAGTATCGAGTCCTTGGTCGCAGGCCATTTCCAGCAGCGCTGCGCCAAAGCCGCCCATCAGGCAGCCTTCCTCAACCGTCACGACAAAGGGCGATAGGGCGAGGACACGAGAGAACGTTTCGCGGTCGATCGGCTTGACGAATCGCGCGTTGATCACGCCCAGTTCCAGGCCTTCATCTTTGAGCAAATCGGCGGCTCGCAGGCATTCGTGCACCATGACACCACAGCCGACGAGCGTTCCGTCGGCCCCTTCGCGGAGCACTTCGCAGCGTCCCAACTCGACATCGGCGCGGGGTCCGTCAATCGTCTCGGCGGCCGCTTTGGGGTACCTCAGCGAACTGGGCCCGTCGAGGCTCAGCGCAAAGTCGAGCATCGCTCCGACGTCTCGCGCATCGCCGGGAGCCATGACGGTCATATTGGGAAAGACTCGCATGTAGGCGAGGTCGTAAACACCGTGGTGAGTGGGACCGTCGGGTCCGGCGAGTCCGGCGCGGTCGAGCATGAAAGTGACGGGTTGATTCTGCAGCGCCACCTCTTGGAAGATCTGATCGAAACTACGTTGTAGGAAAGTGCTGTAGATCGCCACGACTGGACGCAGTCCGGCTTTGGCTTGACCGGCCGCGAAGGCGACCGCGTGCGACTCGCAGATCCCCGTGTCGAAGAACTGTTCGGGATAGTCTTCGCGAACCGGTTCGAGTTTGTTGCCCTGGCACATGGCGGCGGTCATGACAGTGACGTGCTCGTCTTTGCCGGCTGCTTGATGGATCGCGTCGCGAGCGAAGTTGGTGTAGGCCTTTGAACCGCCCTTGCTCTTGGGCACGGCGTGACCGTTGTCGTTGACGAACGCCGGCGGCGTGTGAAAGAAAACGGGATCTTCGGCCGCCGGTTCAAAGCCGTGCCCTTTCTCGGTGACGACGTGCAGCAGGATCGGGCCCTCCAGATCGCGAACCATCGCCAGATACTTGCGAATCAAGCCGATGTCGTGTCCGTCGATCGGACCGATGTACCGCAGTCCCAGGTCTTCAAACAACATCCCGCCGTGCAGTCCGGCTTTGACGCCTTCTTTGATTTGAGCCAAGAATCTCTCGGCCGGATCGCCCAGCAGGGGAACTTTGTTCAAGACCTTGACGACTTCCGTCTTCAATCCCGTGTAGAAGGAGTTCGTTCTCAGTCGATCCAGATAGCTGGCCATGCCGCCGACGCGCGGACAGATCGACATCTTGTTGTCGTTGAGGACGATCAGCAGTTTGTCTTTGACTTCGCTGATGTTGTTGAGCGCTTCGTAGACGATGCCTGAGGGAAAGGCGCCGTCGCCGATCACGGCCACCGAGTAGCGATCGGGGGAGAGCAGTTGGTCGCCGGCGCGGATGCCGAGCACGGTCGAAACACTGCAGCCCGCGTGGCCAGTCATGAACAAGTCGTATTCGCTCTCCTCCGGATTGGGATAACCCATCAATCCGCCTTTGGTGCGGATCGTGCCAAACTCGTGGTAGCGTCCCGTCACCAGCTTGTGAGGGTAAACCTGGTGTCCGGTGTCCCACAGCAGACGGTCGCGGCGGAAGTCGAACGAACTGTGCAGCGCCAGGCAGAGTTCGACGACTCCCAGATTTGAAGCGAAGTGCGCCGTGCGTTCGCTCAGCAGGTTGCAGAGCACGTCGCGAATCTCGTCGCCCAGTTGCTCCAACTCCGCCAACGACATATCGCGCAGCGGCTCGGCTGAATCGAGTTGCGAGAGCAGCTTATGCATTATCGATTCCTTTCCAACACGAAAACGGCGAGCGCCTCCAGTCGACTCGCGTCTGACTCAAAGATGCGGACCGAGTCGATCGCCTCAGCGATCAATTCCCCCGCTTTCCGGCGGCTGGGCTCGACGCCGAGCAGGGCCGGGTATGTCAACTTGCCTCGTTCTGAATCCTTATTCGTTCGTTTGCCCAGCGTTTGTTCATCGCCGTGAAGGTCGAGCAGATCATCGATCACTTGAAACGCCAACCCCAGTTTCTGACCGTAGCGGTCGAGCGCCGCGATTTGGGCCGCCTCAGCCTGGGCCACGATCCCTCCCATCCGCAAGGAAACGCGAAACAGAGCCCCCGTTTTTCTCGCGTGGATTGCCTCGAGTTGTTCCACATCGCCGTCGGAACCCTCGGCGTGCAAGTCGTCGTGCTGGCCGCCGACGAGCGCGGCGCGGCCGGCCGCCCGCCCTAGTTCCGCACAACAGCGAGCGGCTGCATCGGCGGGCTGAATATCTCGCCCCAAGACCTCAAACGCCTGAGCCAACAGCGCGTCGCCGGCGAGAATGGCCGTCGCTTCGCCGAATTTGGCGTGGCAGCTGGGACGTCCCCTCCGCATGTCGTCGTCGTCCATCGCCGGCAGGTCGTCGTGAATCAGTGAATAGGTGTGGATCATCTCCACCGCGCAGGCGGCCGGCATCGCCGCTTCTGGCGGCGAACCGCACGCCTCAGCCGCCATTAACACCATCAGGGGACGCAAACGCTTGCCGGGAGCGATCAGGCTGTGTCGAATCGCGTCTCTCAATCCGTCGGGGAAACCGGCCGCCGCCGCCGTGTAATCCTCGAGAGCCCGGTCGACAGCCGGGCGCGCGGAATCTGCGTATTCAACGAAAGTCGCGGCGGCGGGAGAGGACATCGTGTGGCGGGCGGAAGAGATGGGTCGAGTCTCGGATACAGTGCGAAGCGGGGGAGGGCGGAATGGGTCGTAACTGCCAACTAGGTCTCATACTAGAACAAGCGGTTGGCGGAGTCTACGTCGCCCTCCTCCGGGTCGCCGCTCGCGGATCGCCGCTGACTGCGATTTTGCTGTTTCTCCGCCAGGCTCCGCGACTCGCCCCCTTCAAAGGCCTCGCCCTCCGCCTCCCCGCGGGGGCCGATTCGCGTCAGCAACTCAATCCGCTGCTCGGCGGCCGTCAGCGTTTCATAACACTCGTGCAGCCGCTTCACGCCCTCTTCGTAGCGAGCCATCGAGTCGGAGAGTCCCAATCGGCCCCCCTCGAGTTCGCGAACGATTGACTCCAGTTGAGCGAGCGACTGCTCAAACGTCAGCGGCTCGCTCGCATCGTTGCCCGCTTGCGCGTCGTTGCCCGCTTGCGCGACTTTTTTCTTTTTCGCCATCCGAACGTCTCGTATTAAACTGAGCAATCAAAAAAACAAAGCGGCGATTTAGAGGATCGTTTCGATCATCATTGGGACTTCCCGTCGCCGTTGTCCGGCGTCTGTTCACCGCGACAGCCGAGCACTTCACTCTCGATCATTCCGCGCTGCAGTCGGGTCATCAAGCGATCGCCGGCCGCTACTTCTGTGTGACTTGTCACGAGGCCTCCATCGCTGTCTGTCGTCAGGCTGTAGCCGCGGCCGAGTACGGCGAGCGGGCTGAGCGATTCGAGCTGACCGGCGAAGCGGCCGATTCGTTCGTGACCTGCTTTCAACCCGCGCGCCGCCGCCTGTTGCAAACGATCGTTCAACTCATCCAATCGGCGGCTGCGGACGTGCACCAAGTCGAGCGGTTGACTGAGTGTCCGGGAGTTGGCCAGGGCATCGAGTCTGAGTCGCGCCGAACTGGCTTGATTGTCGAGCGCCGCCGACAGCCGTTGCTCCAGCGAACCGATCCATTGAGCCAACTCTTCGCTGGAGGGGGCGACACGCTCGGCGGCCTCGGTTGGCGTCAAGGCTCGGACATCGGCCACCAGGTCGGACAGGGTGACGTCAATCTCATGCCCGACAGCGCTGACGACGGGAATCTCCGACTGGAAGATCGCGCGGACGACAACCTCCTCGTTGAAACTCCAGAGATCCTCGATGCTGCCGCCGCCGCGGGTGACGACGAGCACGTCGGGGCGGGGTGTGAGCCGATTGGCGGCTCGGATGGCTCGCGCCAACTCCTGAGCCGCTCCGTCGCCTTGCACTCGCGACGGAATGATCGACACGCCGAGTCCTCGCCAACGACGGCGGACGACTTCCAGGAAATCGCGCACAGCCGCTCCCGTCGGGCTCGTGACGACAGCGATTCGTTTGGGAAACTTCGGCAGCGGCTGCTTGTGTTCGGCGTCGAAAAGCCCCTCTTCGGCCAGCTTCTTTTGCAATCGCCGCAGCGCCAACTGCAATTCGCCGACGCCCAGCGGCTCGACGTGGCGGAGCACAATCTGATACGTCCCGCGAGGAGCGTAGACCTCGAGGTCGCCGCGGGCGACGACCGTGACGCCGTCGCGCATGAAGTCGAGATCGAGACGATTGGCCGTGCTGCGCCACACCACGGCGCGAATTTGAGCGTCGGAGTCTTTGAGCGAGAAGTAAAAGTGGCCCGATCGAGGTCGGGAGAGATCACCCACTTCGCCCGTCACCCAGACCGCGGGAACGGTCTGCTCGATGGTGCTTTTGATGATCTGCGTCAGGTGCGAGATCGTCAGGACGCGAGGCTGATTCATGGGACTGGTCGACCGGTGCGATGAAACCGGCATTGTCCCGCTCCGATCGTTTTTCGACAACCTGACCTGCTCCCCGCCTTTCTTCGCCCCGCAGGCCTTTCAGGACGGGGTCTTCATCGATCGGTAACCCAGGGCGGCGCTTCGCGGCTGCGCCGCTGCGCTCTGCCCCGGGCTGACATGTTGCGGCCCCTTCGGGCCTTCGAGGCGGGAAGAAATTCTTTGGCGCCGCTCGCCCTTCTTCTATTCCGCATCTTCATCTGACCTGCTCCCCGCCTTTCTTCGCCCCGCAGGGGCCGCAACATGTCAGCCCAGGGCAGAGCGAAGCGCCGCCCTGGGTTGGGAAATCCCCCACCCCGTCGCCCTGAAAGGGCATAATATTACCGATCAATCGGTAACCCAGGGCGGCGCTTCGCGGCTGCGCCGCTGCGCTCTGCCCCGGGCTGACATGTTGCGGCCCCTTCGGGCCTTCGAGGCGGGAAGAAATTCTTTGGCGTCGCTC
>JASMLW010000543.1 GCA_030748485.1 Pirellulaceae bacterium | reverse complement strand
ATCATGATCTCGAGGCAGGTCCTCTGAGCATACTTGACCTGCCGAACGACCCGCCCCTCCCGGCCAAACAGGGGGTGCAACGGGTATTCTATTCTGGCATACCCGTGGTAGCGGGCATCGAAAACATCACTCTGGCGACGGCAGCTACATTCCACGCTCTGGCGAGCGTAGCCACAGGGGCCAGGAGAGGCTGCGCTAGAAGTCTCCATCGTTCGAATTAGTATGGAGGATAGGTATGTCCATTCTCTCCGAACGGTTGCAAGTATGGCTGAGATCGACGAATCGTTGCGCGATGAAGTGTTGAGCCTGTTGGATGCGGGCGTCTGCCGCCGCATCGGCTTGTACCATCTCCCCGCCGACTTTGTGCTCTCCGTCGTCGTACCGATCTACAACGAAGTCGACACACTGGGAACCGTCGTCCATCGCATTCGCCAGTCGAGTGTGAATTGCGAAATCGTGTTGGTCGACGACGGCAGCACGGACGGCACGGTCGAGCTGCTGCGATCGTTCGAATCGGACGATGACATACGCGTCATCTACCACGAGAAGAACCAAGGCAAAGGCGCCGCGCTGATCACGGGATTCGCACACGTGACGGGCGACGCCGTGATCATCCAGGACGCCGATCTCGAGTACGACCCGGTCGAGTTCAAGTACCTGCTGCAGCCGATCATCGAAGACGAAGCCGATGTCGTCTTCGGCAGCCGTTTCGCCGGCGACAACCAGCGCGTGTTGTACTGGTGGCATTACTTGGGCAACCGCGCGCTGACGACGCTCTCCAATTGCTTCACGAACTTGAACCTCACGGACATGGAGACTTGCTACAAGGTGCTTCGCCGCGAAGCGCTCGAGCAGATTGTTCCGACCCTGACCGAGAAACGATTTGGCATCGAACCGGAGATGACCGCCAAGTTGGCGAGCATTCCCGGCGTGCGGATCTTTGAACGTCCGATCAGTTACAACGGCCGCACGTACGCGGAGGGCAAGAAGATCACCTGGCGCGACGGCTTCCGCGCGCTCTGGTGCATTCTCAAGTACCGTCGCGGCTTGCGGCAAAACGCTCGAACATGACCGAACGCCCTGCATGGCCCTGGTGGCTCAAGTTGTTTTGGACCGTCTTCGGCGGCGCGGTGATCGCGCTGTGGGGGGCCGCTCTGGGCATTCGCTTGTGGCCGCCGGAAGGTCGCGTCCACGACTTCGTACAAGAGTGGACCTCGGCCCGCGCCTATTGGGAGGGCGATCCCGTCTACGGCGACCTGCGGGAGTCGATACCCAAATACCTGGGACGTCCCTACGACGACGTCATCAAGGTCAACGCGCATCCCCCGCCGTCCATCGTCTTGATGTTGCCGTTCGGCAAGCTCGGTTACCGGCAGGCGTTCGCGCTGTGGAACATCATTTCGTTGAGCACCTTGGCGATCACGCTGTGGTTGCTCATTCGCCCCCAGGGGCTCAATTACTCGCCCTGGGTGTTGCTGCCCTGGTTGGCGCTGATTCTGACCAGCAACGCGTTGGCTCAACAAGTCAATCAAGGTCAGTTCAGTCTGCTGTTGCTGCTGATGTTGACGGTGGCGTGGGACTGCTCCCGCCGCGATCGCTGGCAAGCAGCCGGAGCGATCCTCGGGCTGGCCGCGGCGATCAAGTTGTTTCCCGCCTACATGGGGCTCTACTTACTGGCGCGGCGGCAGTACCGGGCGATTGTGGCGATGGGACTGGCGTTCGGCGGCTCGGTAGCGATTTCAATCACCATGTTTGGCGTCGACAACTGGGTTTACTACCTGGGCGACATCGTCCCGAGCCTGTCGATCTTCCACGACTACTGGCAGAACACGTCGATCACGGCGTTTTGGAGCAAGTTGTTTGTGGGGGCGAGCGGCCATGTGACCCCCCTCGTGCACAACGAGCTCGTAGCTCGAGTGGGCGTGTTGACCACATGTGCGGTGGTCACTCTGTGGGCCGGCTGGGCGACCTGGCGGGCAACCGATCAAAGGGAGCTCGACCGCTGCTACGGCGGCATCGTCATCGCCATGATGTGCGTCTCGCCGATCACTTGGGATCACAGTTTTGTGATGTTGCTGCTGCCGGCGGCCATTCTGTGGCGGACGGATCGAGGGCTGCTCAAGACCGTCACAACGATCGCCTTGTTGGCGCTGATTACTGTCTACAACAAGTGGATCTGGGACGCGATGATTCCCGGCAACGGAGAACTCGCCCAGTTCAGTGGGCTGGAGCCGTCGGTGGCGACACCGTGGCAATCGGCGACCGCACTGTCCTATCAACTCTATTTGCTGTTGCTGCTGTTTGTCGTCTCAGTTCGCCCGAGCTGGCGGCGCGAAGTGGCGGCTGATTCAATGCCGTCGCTCCTCCGTACGAACACGGCGAGTTGACCCGTCATGGAGAAAAAAGCCACAACCCGCATCTACTTATTCGCCCTGTTGCTGGTAGTGCTGACGGGTGTGGTGTATCGCGGAAGTCTCCGCGCCCCTTTCATCTTTGACGACAACAAGTGGATTCTCACCCGACCCACTGTTCGCCACCTGGACCAAGCGTGGCGGACCGTCTCCACTGGGAGCCGATCACTGCTGACGATGTCACTCGCCGTCAACTTCGCGATTCACGAAGAGGATCCGTGGGGGTATCACGTCTTCAACGTGGCGATCCATGCGCTCGCCGGCTTGGCGCTTTTCGGGCTCGCTCGTCGAACGCTGGTGATGAGCGGCGTCGACCAGACGCTCGGCGCCAACCTGGCATTCGGCATATCGGCGATCTGGCTCGTACATCCACTGCAGACGGAGTCAGTAACCTATGTCGTACAGCGGTGCGAGTCGATGATGGGATTGTTCTTTCTACTCTTTCTGTATTGTTTCGCCCGCGCCATCGACAGCGCGAGGCCGTGGCTGTGGCGAGTGGCGATGTTCGCTTCCCTCGCATTGGGCATGGCGTCGAAAGAAGTCATGGCGATGGCGCCGTTCGTTCTGCTGTTATACGACCGGGGCTTCGCCGCAGGATCTTGGCGACAACTACTGCGGGACCGCTGGTGGCTGTACTTGGGCGTACTCTCCGTCTTCGTCTGGAAGGCGGCCCCCTACCTGGCGCCTTTGGCGGACGGCAAAGCGCGGGGAGTCACCATGGGCTTTGGGATCAAGTACGTCACGCCGTGGGAGTACGCCGCAACACAGCCCGAGATCATCCTGCATTACCTGAAGCTCTGTTTCTGGCCGCGGCAACTATGTCTCGATTATATGTGGCCAGTCGAGACGGACCTTGCCCGCATCCTGATGTCCGGTGCGGCTGTCGCCGCTCTGGTCGCCGCCAGCGCCGCCTGCGTTTGGAAATGGCCAAAGATCGGATTCGTGGCGATGTCGTTCTTCCTTGTTCTGGCTCCTACGTCTTCAGTCATTCCGATCAAGGATCTCGCGTTCGAGCACCGACTCTACCTGCCGCTGGCGTGCGTCATCGCTTTACCGGCTTGGCTTCTATTCCATCTGCGCCACAAACTACTAGGCGACGCTCGGTCGCGAGCGGTGGCGGGTTGGGGAGCCCTCGGGCTCATCGTTCTCGTGCTGTCCTTGCGCACGATGGACCGCAATCGGCAGTACGTCGCTGGAGTGGACATTTGGAAGACCACCCTGGAGGTGGCTCCCCACAACCACCGGGCCAACTTCAATCTGGGGCTGTTCTATACGCGGCGCGGCGAGTACGCCACGGGAGCGGCGTATTACGAGCGGGCAATCGAATTGCAGTCCGAGTATGACTTGCCGCATATCAATCTCGCCGCGATCGCCGTCATCCAGGACCAATTCGATGATGCGCTGGCGCACCTCGATCGCGCCATTGAAATCGATCCCAATGAGAGCCGCGCGTATTTGGTGATGGGCAATCTGCGGACGAAGACAGACGAGCATTGGCTGGCGGTCGAGGCGTACGAGAAAGCCGTCGAACTCGATCCCACGCACGCGCGGAGTCGAGTTCGCTGCGGCGATGCGTACGCGCGAGTGGGGGAATCCGCGCAGGCGATTCGCGAGTTTGAAGCGGCCCTCCAGCTCGGCGGCGACGCGGTGCTCGCCAAGGCCGGGCTGGCGTGGACGCTGTCGACGGCCGCCGAGGATAACTTGCGCGACGGAGACCGCGCCCTGGCGTTGGCCAAGTCGCTAACGGCCACGTCGGCAGCCGATGCGTACCAGACATTTGACATCTTGGCCGCCGCCCACGCGGAAGTTGGCGAGTTCGATTCGGCGATCCGCTACGCCAAGCAGGCGATGCGTCGCGTTGTCCACGCCAACGACCGGAGCAAACACGAGGACGAGGCGGCGATACGAGACCGGTTGGCTCTCTATCAAGGCCGCCGGCCCTACCGATTCAAACCGGCCGCCGAATGAGCATTGCGGCCGGGGCTACTGCGGCCGGGGCTACCGTTTCTCCGGACCCGCTGGCGAGACGAGCGTGACATTGACGCCAAGCTTGCTCTCGCCGCGCTGAATGTCGACCGCGACGACGTCACCGGGGGACTTCTCCTTCACAGCTCGACGAACATCGGCGATCAGCTTTGTCTCGATCTCGTTGACCCGCAATATCAGGTCGCCGACGCGCAAACCGGCCTTCTCACCTGGCCCGCCCGCCGCGACGGCGGTCACTTCCAAACCGCCGGCGACGGCCTTGACGTTGATGTTCATTACGACATGTGGCGGCTCCCCGCGACTTGCGCCCGGCTTGCTCGTGGGCTTGCTCGCGGGTTTGCTCGGGGTGGGCTTGTCCGCCGCCGTCGCCAGCTCCAAAACCATTTCCGTCGTCATGTCGGCGATGCGACTCATCCCTTTGATGTTGAGTTTTTCGAAGTCGTCGCCCGGTCGATGATAGTCGGTGTGGAATCCGGTGAAGAAATGCAATACCGGCACGCCGCGTCGAAAGAACGAAGCGTGGTCGCTCGGTCCGGCTCCACCCGTTCGCTTGAATACCTTCAAGCTGTGCTTGTTCGTCCAACGATCGACAAAATCATCGAACTGCAGGGCTGTGCCCGTGCCGTAGACCGTCAGTTTGTCGTCGCGCAGCCGCCCGACCATGTCGAGATTGAGCATGGCGACGGTGTCGGCCATGGGGATCAGCGGGGCTCGGCAGTATCGCTCGCTCCCAATCAAGCCTTGCTCCTCGGCTGAGAACGCAATGAACAACACGCGGCGTTTTAGTTCGCTGCGGCGGGAGACGACGCGCCGCGCGACTTCCAGCAACACGGCAGTCCCCGAGGCGTTGTCGTCGGCTCCGTTGTGAATCGCCGAGGTCCACGGCGCGAGTGAGCCAAGCCCACCCCTGCCGAGATGATCGTAGTGGGCGCCGACAACGACCGTCTCGACCGCATCCGCCGGGCCGATCATCCCCAAGACGTTTTTTAGGTTATTTCCCTCACGGCGAATCACGACTCGACCGCTAACGCGCCAGTCGGGCAATCGCATGCTGCGCGGCTTTAGGTCGCCGTCGATCTCGCGCTCCCGTTGGCTCAATGACGCGACTTCGGCGGCGGCGAAAACGCGATCCAGCGGCCCGCGCACGCAGTGCACGATGGCCGCTTGTCGCCGCGCTGCGCGACCAGTCACTTTAAACGCCAGCAGTTGATCGGCTGGCTTGTCCGCCGACGCTGGTTTCAACGAGTGCTCGTCCGTGCAGAAGATCACCATCTTGGCTCCGTGGTCGAACGCGTTGGCCGCCTTGCGGCTCAAGTAAGCGTGCTCCGAGTTTTTGTCTCCGTTGAAGGGGCTGTCCGGATCAGTCTGCCGCGGTTCGCGGCGAAGCACGACCACGGCGCAGCCTTGCACATCGACGCTCTGGTAGTCGTCGTAGTCCGACTTCTTGTCCGTGATCCCATAGCCGACAAACGCCAAGGGAAAATCGACATCGGCCGTTCCACTGAGCGAGAGCGGCGCGAAGGATTCGCCAATCCGCAACTCGATGCGATCTCCTCGACCATTCACGAACGCGATCGAGCTGCTTTTGTCGGGCACGCGCTTGGAAGTCGTTGAGAAAACGAAATAGGGGCGATCGTTGATCAGTTTCGTCCGCAACCCGGCGCCGTCGAACTGGTCGGCAATGTAAACGGCCGCCTGCTCGAGCCCCCGCGTGCCGACGCCGCGGCCCTGACGCTCGTCCGCCGAAAAGAACTGAGCGTCGCGTCGCAACCGCCCCTCGACATCAGCGGCGTCTACCGGATCCGCCCCAATCACCGCGAGTGCGGCCAGCAAGATTGTTGAGTTCATGAGGTGATTATACGGGTCGGATCGGCCTTTGTAGGTAGCGGCGGACGCGGTGAATTTGGCCTGCGGCCAAAATGGGGCGGGGTGAGCGTGCGTTCCTGGGGCGTTGCCGGCGTTGCCCCGGGCTACGGTGAATTTGGCCTGCGGCCAAAATGGGGCGGGGTGGGCGTGCGTTCGTCCAAATCGCCGCGATCTGTTGGATGGAGCGTCCATTGTCGCGACTTCGTCGCGAAGTCCTGCCCGGCAGGCAGGACCTACTGGCAGGACCTACTAGAATCGCCGCAAGTTCCAATTAGCATGGAACTTGATGAGCTCCGTCGATAACGCACCGCGCCGTGAGGATGTGTGGATCGTCGTGCCTTCTTACAACGAAGGCCGCCGACTGGAATCCACTGTGCGCGGACTCCTCGCAAATCGCTACACGGTTGTCGTCATCGACGACGGCTCGGACGAACCGCCTGGCGATTCCGTCCGGCAATTGCCTGTTTGGATGCTAACCCATCCAATCAATTGTGGTCAGGGAGCGGCCATTCAGACCGGGATCGACTTCGCGATCGCGCATGGCGCGGAGTACGTCGTGACGTTTGACGCGGATGGCCAACACTGCGTGGAAGAGATCGTCGACCTGCTCGCGCCGCTCGAGTCGGGCGAGGCTGACGTAGCGCTCGGATCGCGATTCCTCGGAGCCACCCATAACATGCCCGCCACGCGTTGGTGGATGCTCAAGTTGGCGATTGTATTCACGTGGTTCTTCTCGAGGATTCGCGTGACTGACACTCACAACGGATTTCGCGCCCTGACGCGCGGTGCGGCGGAGAAGATCCGCATCACACAAGATCGCATGGCGCACGCCTCCGAAATCCTCGATCTGATTCGCGAGTCGAAGCTGCGGTTCAAAGAGGTGCCCGTGACGATCACCTACTTCGACGACACGCTGGCCAAGGGTCAAAGCTCGTGGAATAGCCTGCGCATCGTCGGGCAATTGCTATTGGGGAGAATCGTTCGCTAATGACAACGCCATTCCAAGTTGTTTCGATCACGTTTCTCTCGGTGCTCGCCGCCCGTGAGATCGGCAATGTCATTCGCGGCAAGCGCCCGCTCGGCCGACTGTTTCGAGCATCCGTCTGGCTGACCGCCGCCGTCGCCATTGCCGTTCCACAGTGGGTCAGCATGATCGCGTCGAGCACGGGGATCCGCCGCGGAGCCGATCTGGTCGCTTACGTGATGGCGTTGAGCTTTGTCGGCGCGACGTTCTACTTCTACGCGAAGTGTCTGCGACTCTCTCGACAAATCACCGCGCTGACTCGTCACCTGGCGCTCAAGGACCCGCAATTCGGCGGCGGCGAAGAACCGTAAGCGCACGCACCACCCCAACGGCCACCCCACCCCATTTTGGCCGAAGGCCAAATTCACCGTAGCCTGGGGCAACGCCCCAGGAACCCCGGCAACGCCCCCCAAAACACACGGCCACCCGTCCCCATTTTGGCCGAAGGCCAAACTCACCGTAGCCTGGGGCAACGCCCCAGGAACACGGCGCGCCCCGAAACGCACGGCCACCCCACCCCATTTTGGCCGAAGGCCAAACTCACCGTAGCCTGGGGCAACGCCCCAGGAACACGGCCACCCCGCTCAGTTGCTCAACCGCCCGACGAGCGAACGGCCCGAGCTCGAAACGCGCGCGCCGGCTAAATCGGCGATCGTCGCCGCCAAGTCGTCAATCGTGCAAGATTGCTTGTCGAGACGATTTTTGCGGATGCGATTGGGACCGAGCACGATGAGCGGCGAGTTTCCACCGTCGGTCACTGTGCGGGGCTCAAAACTCGTCAACACAATGACCATGTTGTGCGCCAGGCGCGATGCGTTGAGTTGGGTGGCGAGCGCCGCCAATTGTCCGTCCCACTTCCTCGTTTTGCTCTCCCACGCGGCAGCAGCTTCACCGGACTCGGTCGCCGGCCACTCGGTGTTGGGATAGGACCACGCCAAATGGACGAACAGCCGCTTGCCCGGCGGAGGGTTCTTGAACAGCGCCAGAGCCTCTTGAAAGAACAGGTCGTGCGCATGCTGTCCACGCTTGCCGTCGCGATTCGCCAACACGCGGATCTCGGAGCTCGTGTCGACGACAGACTCGGGAAACGGAGATCGCCGTCGCCGATCGGGGAACCCGAACCAGCGATCAAACCCCACCTCACTCGGCGTCGCCCAACGCGATGTGACTTGGCACTCGCCGATCAAGACGTTGTAGTAATTGCCGCCGTCCAAGGCCCGTAGCAGTTGGCCCGGACGGTCGTCGCGCAAAGGCGCGTCGCTGCCGCCGGTCCACAATCGAGTTCGCGAGGTGAGCGCGTCGGTCGCCGGCGTAAACGCGGTAAAGGCGACGCCCTGCTGGGCTAGCTGTGAGAGGAACGGAGCGCGTTTGCTGTCACCACCGTAGATGTCGAGCTCGCCCACTCCGACTTGTCCAAGCTCGACAAACAGAATGTGGGGGCGATCGTCGGGTGGAGGATTCCGCAGCGGCCGCGGTCGATTGAGCCGTTCCAACGCGCGGCGATTCTCGTCCTTAATCTTTCCCAGCAACCGGTCGGCTCGATCTAGATCATCGAGCAGCGCTTCGCCTTCTTCGTCAAAGACCGGCGACTCGCCGATCAATCCTTCGATACCGCCGATCAACGGATTCCGAGCTGGAGGTCGGCCGGCGTCGTCCGCACCCGCTTCGCCATCCCACTCCGCGCCGCCCCCAGCCGGATCGCGTCCGGCCGGATCGCCAACCAATTGGCGTTCCCCACCAATAGCCGCGGTCGGCGCGTCGACTGGAGTGTGCGGCTGCACCCTCACCCAAACGACACCGCAGAGCAGCAACAGCAGAGTTGCAGCGACAATCCCTCGTAGTGTTCTGACCATGGCGCCCCCTCGCGCCAAAGAAAGGTTCGATCCCTCCGGCGGCGCGATGAAGCCCGGTCACGAGGTGGGTGTCGTCTGGTCTGACAGGAACCCGTCACTCGTGACGATCGATTGCATCGATGCGCCGCCGCCGCCGCAGTCTCCCTGACTGAGGCGATCAGCATTTTGCACTCCGCATGTGCGGCTGACGACCCACAGGGGCCGATTTTTTACCTCGTCGAACATCCTCGCCAGATACTCGCCCAGCACTCCCATCAATAGCATTTGCAACCCCGAAAGCAACAACATGCCGCACATCAGGCTGGTCCAACCGACCGACGCGCGGGGGTGCATGCCCCCAATGTGGACCCCCGACGCCCACCACGCGCAGACGAGCGCAACGAGCAACATCGAAACGCCGCAAAGTCCTATCCCTACCCAACTTGCGATCCTCAGCGGCGTGTGACTGAAGGAGAGAATCCCATCGAACGCCAAGCCAAAAAGTTCCCGCCACGTGTACTTGGCGTCGCCCGCCTGCCGCGCCGGCCGGTCGTATTCGACACCTGTTTGGCGGAAGCCGACCCAGCTGCGCATCCCCCGCACGTACCGCGATCGCTCGGGCATGCTGTTCAAGACATCGACGACCCGGCGGTCCATCAGACAGAAATCACCCGCGTCGAGGGGGATCTCAATCGACGCCACGCGGTTCATCAAACGGTAGAAGACCGAGTAGGCGGCGCGCTTCAACCAGCCCTCCTGCCGATTGCGGCGGACGGCGTAGACGACCTCGTTCCCCTCTCGCCACTTCTCCAACAGGAGCGGTACAACTTCCGGTGGATCTTGCAAATCGGCGTCCATGACGACAACGACCTCGCCCGAACTGTAGTGCAGTCCGGCCGTCACGGCCGTTTGGTGGCCGAAGTTGCGGGAGAACGAAACGTATTTCCAACGCTCATCCTCTCGATGAAGCGCATCCAGCTGCGCCGCCGTGCCGTCGGTCGACCCGTCGTTGACGACAATCACTTCGTACGGCTCGGCGATCTCGGCGAGCACTTTGCCGAGGCGTTCGTGCAGCAGCGGCAGCGATTCCTGCTCGTTGAAAATCGGCAGCACAATCGAGATCATGTCGTGCTCCTGGATGGATTCAAGCGGGCCGCCAATTCCGGAGATGGAGTTACCGCGGGCGTCGGATTCGCGGCGGGCCGAGGCGCGGACCGCGACGACGAGAAGAGGAGACCGACGAGCGTCAGCGCCGTGACGATCGCGCCGATCTGAAAACCGGCGGGCCGATACGTGAATTCGACACGATGGGAGCCGGCGTCGAGCGCGATCGCTCGAAACGCAACGTTGGCGGAGTGAATTGGCGAGTCTTTCCCATCGACCGTCGCCGTCCAGCCGGAGTAGTACATGTCCGTCAGCACCAAGTACCCCGGTCGATCGAGTTCGGCTTCAATCGCCACGTGTTCGCCGGTGCGGCTGGTCACGCGAGCCGTTCGGTATTCGCTGCGGGGACCTGCCGGCAGCACATCGTGCTCCACCAGCACTTCACGGCGCGGTTGCAAGTCGCCCAACGCCTTCGCGTGGCCGCCGGTCAAGATTTGAGCGTCGCCGACAACAAACGCCCGTGGCATCGCCGCGGTGTTCCGGTAGAGAACGTATGGACGACGATCTGCTTCGCCGCCGCGAACGGTGAACTCAGCGGGTACAAATCCGCGCTGCACGATCTCCCACCCGGGAATCGGCTGCGGCTCCGACGACTCGACAACCATGTGGGTCACGCCGCAGAGGTCGAGTAGCTGTTTGCGATAGGCAGCCGGACGGAGATCGCTAAAACCGGTCAGCTCGGTCTCCGGGTTCGCGCGGGGAGCCAAGCCGACAATCATCGAAACGGCGCGCGTCAGCGGCACCGGTTCGTACCGTCGAACTTTCTCGACGCCCCGGCTCCACGCCTCGCGATCGGACAGCAACTGCTGTGGCGCGAGGACTCGTTGCCGGTTCGGATCGGCGAGCAGAGCTTGAACGAGTTCGCTATCCCGCCGCACGCCAACTTGTGGAACCGTATTGAGTAGTCTCGCCGACAGCAGACTGAAGTCGACGAGGCAGACGGCGGCGATGGCGGCGATCGCCCAGGCCGGCGAACGGTTGACGGCTACGAGCGAGACGAGGAGTCCGACGGACAGGGACGCGGCGGAAAACAACACGAGCGTTTTGACGAGATCGACTTGCCCCCAGGCGCCCGGCAATTGCGGTTGAGCGATCGCGACGCAGACGCCCGCCACAGCGGCGGCGAGCAAGGCGGCGGCGGCGAAACGGCTGTTGCGAGCTTGCCCGTCGCGGACTGCGGCAACGACGCCCTGCACTCCCAATCCGGCCAGTACGGCAACCGCTAACGATGTAAAGAACAATGCTCGGGAGGGCGAGCGAAACAGCGAGAACCCTGGGACCCACCGATGGAGGACGGCGAACAGCGGCGTGTCCGCACCGAGCGAGAAAAGCAGCGTGCCCAAGACGACCAGCGCCCAGCCGCGCACCGCGCGATCGCCGCCGCGGAGCGCCAGGCAAGCGATCGCCAAGCCGAGCGGCGCGACGCCAAAATAGCAAAGCGTCTCCCAAAAATACCCTCCTGGGCCGCGATAGTCTTCCGCTCCTCCCAACGCCAGTGGATCGACCAGTTGGATCGCATTGGCGAACCCCATGCTGATGCGTCCCGCCTCCGCCGCGGTGATCCCCTCAGCTCGCACGGCTTGACGCGTGTAGATCGCGTTGGGAAGGAGTTCGGTGGCGACGAGGCCGATCACGATCAGGCCGAGGACGATCCACCCGCGAGCCAACTCGACTCGCCCTGCTCCCGACTCGCGCGGGTAGACGAGGTCCGCCGCGAGAAACAGAGTGAGGATGACGACCAGATAGAAGCACTCCTGCACGTGACCGCAGAAAAAGCAGACGGCCAAAATGCAAGCCAGCGCGGCGAAACCGTATCGTTCACGCCCGCGAAACCGTTCGTAGGCGACAAACGCCCAGGGGGTCCAGGCGACGAGCATCACTTGGGTGGCGTGGCCTTCGCCCGTTTGGGCGAGTAGAAACGGAGCGGCCAGAAAAACGACACCGGAGACGATCGCGCTGCTCCCATCAGCACCCAATCGCCGGGCGAGCGCATAAGCGCCGAGGCCGGCCCAAAAGTGGTGCGCCACGACCAACCAGCTAATTGCCCAAGCGGCCGGAGCGACTGCGAACAGCCAGTGGCCGGGGTAGATCAAAGCCGATTGAGGGTTTCCCAACCAGGGCGCGCCGAACAACCCAAAGCGATTCCACGTGGGCAGTTCCCCGTCGACTCGATAATTGGCGGCGGGGAAGTCGCGATAAGATAGAAACTGAGTTGTGACGTCGTTGAGGCCCTGCGGGTGCGAACCGACGAGCAGATCGGTGGGGTGGCGTGTCAGTGGGTGGAACACGACCAACGTCGCCAGCGCTAACAAACCGCCAGCCAGCAGCAGGCGGCCGCGTTCTGTCGTGAGCATGTCAGCACGAGGGGGAAAGGCTACGGAGTGGCGTCGTCGCCCGCGTCAGCCGCGGCGGCGGAATCGCCATCGGCGGCGCCGCTGAAGGCGGCTCGCTGTGCGTCGACAGGTCGCAACACGCCGCCAGGCCGATTCTCGCGGACGATGAAGTCGCGCATCTCGATGGCGGCGGGCGCTAATAGGAGGATATAGACGGGAGGGGCGAGGCAAAGGGCGACCGGCAACATCATCTGCACAGACGAACGGTTGCCCCGCTCCTCCGCGCGTTGCCGAAATGAGCGACGTACACTGTCGGCGTAGTCCTTCAATGCGCCCGATACGTTGGAGCCGAGTCGCTCGGTTTGTGAGACCAGAGCCGCAAAGGATTGAATCTCTTGGGCGTCGATGCGTTTGGCGAACTGTTCGAGCGCCTGCTCCAGCGAATGCGCCTCGGCTTGACGGCGCACGATGTCTAGTTCCAAGGACAGGTCCGGGTGCGTTCCGCGCAACTCTTCGCCGACGCGTTGCAAAGCGGTGTACAGCGACAACCCTCCCGTCATGCACATCGTGATCATGTCGAGCCCATCGGGGAGTTGAATCTGAATTCTCTTCACGCGCCGGCGGGCTTGGCCGCCGAGCCAGAGGCGGGGAATGCCGTAGAGCAACACCAACACCACCAGGCCGATGATGACGATCGGCGTGGTCGGGTCGTTTACCGGCTCGAATGCGATGATCAGCACCGACAACGTCAGCATCGTCCAGCCGATGGCGAGCGCGTTGCGAATCGCCAGGAATTGTTCTGTCGAAAATGGGCGGTAGTATCCGGCGCGGTGCAAGTCTCGCCGCAATTCGCTGCGCGCTTCGGACGAGATCGGCAACACTCCGGCCAGGCCGAGTGTGAGTGGGCCGAAGACCAGCCGCGGAGCGCGGTCCAAGTCGTCGCTGCCGCGGGCCCGGCCGCGCCCAATCAGCAAGCGTCCCAAGGCAAGAATGAACAGCCCAATCACCGCAAAGGCGGCGATCGGCGACCAGAAAATGATGGTGGGATCCGTAAAGTCCACGACTAATACTCACTCCTCAACAATCGCCAGATCCAGAGCAGACCGACAATCTCCAGCACCAGCGCCAACACCAGCAGCGACTGCCCGATCGGCGTGGAGAGCAGCCGGTGCGTGTAGTCCGCTTGAAAGACGAACATGTAGCAGAACAACAAGACGCCGGCGATCGACACGAGCGCCGCAGAAAAACGGCCCGCCGCCGTCGCCACTCGCAACTGCCGCCGGTAGGTGAGTCGTTCGCGAACGACGTGCGCCATGCGGTCAAGCGTTTCGCCCAAATTGCCGCCAGCTTGGCGGTGGACCGATAACGTCGTCGCCAGGATCCGCATCTCCATGACTTGCACGCGATAGGCGAGCGAGCGCATCGCCGCGCTCAAGGCGAGGCCCATTTTGAGTTGGTTGGAGCAACGGCGGAACTCGCGAGCCAGCGGTTCGGATGTCTTTCGCCCGGCGAGATCGATCGCCTGGTCGAGGCTCTCGCCCGCGCGGACGGCGCGAGCGAGCAAGTCGAGCACGTCGGGCAGTTGCTCTTGGATTTGCTTGAGCCGTCGAGCTCGACGCATGATCAGGATGGGAAGCGGAGCCAGAGCGCCGACCGCGAATCCAACGGCTCCTCCAATCTCGTTTTCAGTAACCAGGAAAAATCCACCGCCCAGCGCCAAACCGGTAGCGATCATCAGCAACACTGTGCCCATGGGCGTGGCGTCCATCCCGGTCTCGACAACCAGGCGGGCGAGCTTGTGGTCGATCGTCTCGATCACGCCGTCCGGCGGGCGCTCGTCTCGCGCCAGCGGCAGTCGCCCCAGCACGCTTCCCCCGCCGCTGGCCGCGACGAAGAAGAGATCTCGCACAACGAACAGGACGGCGGCGACCAGCAAGGAGCCGGCGGCGAAGCAGGCGATGATGATGAGTGACGGATCCATGCGCGTTCCCGATTTCTCCGTTAACTCTTGGCGAACAGCGAGTCAGAGATGCTGCAACCACTGGCCCGCATCCTCTCCAAGCAGCGGGGCGCGTACCCGGTCGAATAGAAGTGCCCCGTGGCGACGCCGGCGGAGTCGATTCCCGTCTGCTGATAACCAAAGACGTCGGCGAGCACGAATTCGTTGTCGCGAATCTCGACGATCTCTGAGATGCGAGTCACGCGGCGGATTCCACCTTTGAGTCGCGCCAGTTGGACAACCAGCTTGATTCCCGTGGCGATGTACTGGCGGATGACATGCGTCGGCAACTCAAATCCGGTCATCGACACCATCATCTCCAACCGGCTCAACGCGTCCTGCGTGTCGTTGGCATGGACCGTCGTCAGCGATCCTTCGTGGCCGGTGTTCATCGCCTGCAGCATGTCGAGCGCCTCGGCTCCGCGAACCTCACCGACGAGGATGCGGTCGGGCCGCATCCGCAAGCTGTTGCGAACCAGTTCGCGCTGCGTGACTTCGCCGGCTCCCTCGGTGTTGGCGACACGCGTCTCGAGCGGAATCACATGCGGGTGCTGCAGGATCAGTTCGGCTGAGTCTTCGATGGTCACCAGGCGTTCGTCGTGCGGGATGAACGCCGACATGCAATTGAGCATGGTGGTTTTGCCGGCTCCCGTTCCGCCCGAGATCAGAAAGCTGATCCGCGATTGGACGGCGGCGGTGAGAAACTGGACGATCTCGGGCGTGATCGAGTTGTTGGCGAGCAGATCTTCGACGGCGAGCGGCCGAGCGCCGAAACGACGAATTGAAATTGTCGGCCCGCGCAACGCCAGGGGCGGAACAACCGCGTTGACTCGTGAGCCATCGGGCAGGCGGGCGTCGACCATCGGCGTCACTTCGTCGATGCGGCGGCCAACTCGTCCCACAATTCGCTGAATAACTCGCATCACGTGGCGGTCGTCGGCGAACTTGACGTCGGTCATCTCCAATCGGCCGTGACGCTCGATGTAAACCTCGTCCGGGCTGTTGACGAGGATGTCGGCGATCGTCGGATCGTGCATCAGCCGCTCGAGCGGGCCCATGCCGAACACCTCGTCCATCAGCTCGTCGACCATTCGGTCGCGATCCTCGCTCGACAACTCTCTGGTGCGCGAACGACAAAACTGCGTCGCCACCGAACGAATCTCGGGCTCTAACTGATCTTGGTCGATTGTGCCGATGATGGACAAGTCGAGCGATTCGACCAGGTCTTCGTGGATCACCGATTTCAAAGCTTGGAAATTGTGCTCGGCAACTTCCGCTTCGTCACGGGGCTCGACCATCATGCGATTTGCTTGAATCATGATTTTTTCGGGGTGCGGGTCGAAGCCTAGTTATCTTTGGAGACAGCGCCCGCGCCGGCAGCGCCGGCGTTTACGTTGACGTTGGTATTGTCCTGCGGGATCCCCGTGATCGGCACTTGTACTTTTTCCACCGGTTGGAAAGCGCCCCGTGAAAAGGTCTGCGACGATCGGCTCGATCCACGATAGATTTCGGCAGTGAAGTTTCCGCGCCGGACGGGCAGGTTGAGCAAGTCTTCGATCGTCTTCACGGCGTCGCGCTTGCTGACGGCGATCGTGTCGTCGGGACTGCGCAGCACCAACGAGAAGGTGCCGCGACCCTCCGTGATCTTCAGGGCGTGCGCTTGCTCGGGCGTCACGGCGACCGTGACGTTGGATGTATTCGCTTGCTTCTGCGAACCCGGGAAACTATCTCGATTCAGCGCCACAACCTCCACCGCTTCCAAGAGCGTAACGGTGGTCGGCGAAACAGCGACACCGTCTCCCGTGCGAAACAAGATGTCGACGAACGACGTGGGCGATGCGTAACCGTTGAGCGCGCCGGCTCCCGTCACAGGAATCGTCACCGCTCGATAACCGGGCTTGAGGCGCTCAGCGACACTCGGCCCCTGGCCCTCCGGATAGAACATCTCGGGACTGAAACCGGCCCCCTTGGCGATGGGCTCACGAAGGATCCGACCAATCACCTGGTTGGAATTTGTCATGAGCGTGGCGGGCAGGTCGAAGTCCTTGCGCAGTTGCGAATTGGCTCCGGAAACAATCGCCAGATCGCCGAGCGTGAGCGGACGGCCCGGTTCGATATCCATGCTGGCGATGGGGATCCGCATGGTCGGCGGACCAGTTGGTTCTGGAACCGGTTCCGGTGGCTGTTGAGCTAGTTGGCGACGAACTCCGTATGCTCCGACCAATCCAAAAAGAATGGCGAAAATCAGGATGATCATCGTTCCGGGGGTGATGCGAGACACAGTTCACTCTCCTGGTGGGACTACTGATTCACGATCTGCCACGCCAGGACGAGCCAGGTGCCAAAGGCAACCGGCAGAGCGTATGGCAGGAGTCTTCGTTTCGTACGCTGTTTCGTTATCTCTTCGTCGGTGAGCCGCGAGGTGTCCTTGCGGTTGATGTATTTGCGTTTCATCCCCGTGACGCCGTGTTCGGCCGAGAAAAAGGCCATCATGATGATGCTGCCAAAGACGGCCAGAATCGTGCTCACCAGGAAGACGATGAGGATCATCTGGGGACCCAACCAAGCTCCCAAAGCGCCCATCAGTTTGACATCTCCTCCACCGCCACCGCCGATCAACCAGAGGATCAGCAGAATGGCGAATCCTGTGGCGAAGCCCGCCAGCGAAAACCCAGCTCCCACAAAACCGGACGTAACCGTGTGAAAAACCAGGCCGCAAATACAGACAGGCACTGTCAGCCAGTTGGGCAGTTTGCGAGTGCGCCAATCGATCACCGCCGCGGTCGCCGTGAAGGCTGCGATGGTGACAACCGAAATCCAGTGAAGAATGTCCATGCGTCGGCGGAAGGGGTGGAAATGGAAAATGCGCGCAGAAGGGTCAAGGTCACCGTTGCACAAGATGTGCCACCCCGGGAAAAACCCCTATCTGCCCCAAATAGCCTACGCATGACGGCCTTGAGGTCGCACAATGCGCGCCAAGGTGTTTCCATCGGGAAACAGATTCACGCCGTCACAGTTCACGGATTGCTGCGCAAAAAAAACCCGGCCCGAGAAATTCTCGGGCCGGGCGCCGTACTCAACAAGAGCTTAGATGCCACCCTCGTCGGTAGCATCATGTGTGACGTCGAGGCATTCGGCGCCGCTTCCGCCGGTAGCATCGTCATCACAGAAGTCTTCCAAATCTTGGTAGACACTACCCGCGGTGGTGGCCGTGTGGCCAGTCACGCCTGTGAACGAGTAGCTTTGGTTGATCTCGGATATCGCGTCGGCGACATCCGCCAGCTCTTGCAGCACTTGGTCGCGGAGCGTGGCCAAGCCGACCAGCATTCCGATCACAAGGACTGTGGCCACGAGGACCAACTCGGATGAGATGACGAAGCCAGCTTCGTCAGCCCAAAGACGTTGAACCAGATTCATAGAGATCTCCTCACACGTGTGTAGAAAACAAAAAAAAACACTCTCTCGCCCCTATCTGGCCCAGATCGGGGGTAAGCCGGCTACAAAAATCCACACGCCCGAGAAGCATCTCTTGCGCCAAAACCGTGACATTAGGCAATACCGGTAGAATCGGACCCCTGAAACACTGGCAAATCGTGGTCGGAATGAGAAAGATGCCCACGCGCATGATCCTCAGTCCTCATGCGAAGCCCCACCTGAAGCGCTAACAGAGGTTTACAGACGGAGCGCTAATCTGTTTCGAAAGGTAAGCGCTGCCTGCAAAGGCGGGCCGATCTCCAGCGGCGGTTTCAGGCGACCCGCCGCTCGTGGGCGGCGTCTGAAGGGCCGCCGCCGCCGATTGCGGACTGGAGCGGTTGACGCTGGTGTGAGCGCTGTCGGGAGACCTCGAGCAGGCCCGCGCAGCGCCCCATCAGACCCGTCCAGGCCGTCCAGTTGGGCAGACTGACGGCGAATTCGACCGCCACGGCGATCGGGTGGGCGAACAGGGCGCGAGCACCGGCTCCCCGGTGGCGAAGGAAGAGCCGCTGCCGGTCTCGTCCCGCTCGAAAACCGGCATCCGCGAGGGGCCGCGCCGAGAAGTGGATGACCGACTTCGTGGAAAGCTCGCAGTCCAATTCGTCCGCCCGCAGGGCGAGGGACAGATCGACATCGGCCTGACTGCCGACCGTCGCGTCCCATCCTCCCAGGTCGAGGACGTCTTCACTGCGGAAAAAACCGGCCCGCCAGGACGGTCCCAGGGGGCGAGTCTTGTTCACCTGTTTCGAACCGATCGCCCGGCCCGAAACCAGTTCTCGCCGACCGCCCCCAGCGCTGTACGCGACACCCGCTGTGACGACGCGATCGGAGTTCTCAGCCTCAACGACCAGGGGGCTGACCGAGGCCAGATCCGGGTCGGCGTTGAGCCACGCGACCGGCTCGTTCGTCCAACCGTGACGAACCGTCGCACCAGGGACCAGCGGATGAAAAATCTCCCCCGTGGCGTGGGTTAGTCCGGTGTTGAGTTGATTTGCGAGTTGCGGGTCGGTCGACTCGACGAACTCAACTTCGCCGGCCAAGTCGTACGGATCGTCGTATTGACCGTAGTGAACGACGAGAATCTGGGCGTTCTCGGGCCGGTTTTCGAGGACCGAAACGAGCGTGTCCTCAACGGCCTGGTCGTTCCCTGACCAGGGAATGCAAATCGACAGAGACACTGTGATTACCAATCCATTTCGCAGATGGGGTAGGATACCCGCACCATTTCTTCGGCCGTTTCAGGCCTCAGAGTTTACCCACGGTCGAGACGATACCACTACACCGGCATAGATCACCCAGATTGACAAACATTTGGCCGGTCGCGTCGATGCGTTTCTTTCCTCAGGTTCGACAAAAAGAAGTTCTCCACGCCAGACGGAGCTCGATGGGCCTGAAACTCGTAATCTTCGACTTCGACTACACGCTCGCCGATTCAACTCGCGGCGCAGTGGAGTGCATCAACTTCGGTTTGCGAGCCTGTGGATACGCCGAGCGCGATGAGCGCGCGATCCGCCGGGTTGTCGGTTATTCGCTTGAAGAAACTGTGCGGCGATTGGCCGGTGAGCAGGCGAACGGGCGGACGGACGAGTTTCGGCGAGCGTTTGTGCAGCGGGCCGACCAAGTGATGGTGCAGTTCACCGAGCTGTTTCCCACCGTCGGAGCCGTCTGCAGTTGTCTTGACGAAGCTGGCCTGCCCCGCGCTATTGTGTCCACCAAGCACGCCTATCGCATTGAGGCCATCCTGGCTCGGCACGGGCTTGCCGAGCAGTTTTCACCCATCGTGGGTGGTGGTGACGTCGAGCGACACAAACCGCACCCGGATGGGCTACTCACCGTCATCCGCCGAACGAAACTCGACCGGCAGGACGTGCTTTACGTCGGTGATCACGTGGTCGACGCGGAAGCCGCCCAACGCGCCGGGATTCCGTTTGTCGGCGTGCTGTCCGGGGCGACCACGGAGGAGGAGTTTTCCGCGTATCCGTTACAGACGGTTCTCGACGATATCAGCGGGCTGCCCGAATTCCTGGTCTCCAATGGCAGCCTGTAGCCGCCGCCGTCGATTGAGCGCGCGGGCGATTATAATGGACTCTCGCCAGACGCTAACCCAACTCGCATTGCGATCGCCACCGTGAGTCAGTCGCTAGGATTTCTGGAAACGACCGGCTGCACGCCCGCCATGGTGGCGTTGGACGTGATGGAGAAACAGACGGGTGTGCGAGTCGTTCAGGCGGAGATCAACGACTTCCTCGGAATCGTCATCAAGATCGCCGGACAGATTGACCAAGTCCACGGGGCGCTCCAGGCGGGCTTCGAGGTCGCCGATCGGATGGGTGGCCGACCGGTCGCGAATGCCATCAATCGGCCGTCCGAGCGAGCGGGCGGCGCTCTGATTTCGCCAGCGGAATTCAACCCTCTCATTCAACAAGATGTCGTGCACCTGCCGCAGTACGAATCGCTCGATAAGGAATCCTCCGTGGCCAAACAAACTCCCGATGCACTCGGATTCATCGAAACGCAAGGTTTCACGGCCGTGTTCGAGGCGATCGACACCGCCTGCAAAGCGGCCGATGTGCAAGTCGTCGGCAAAGAAAAACTCGGCGGAGGCTATGTCACGGTGATCGTTCAAGGCGACGTCGCCGCCGTCAACGCCGCGATCGACGCGGGGCAACAGAAGGTCGCCAGTCTCGGCAACCTGATCGCCGCCCATGTAGTTACTCGACCGAGTCCCGCGGTGCTAGCTCTGTTGCCCAGCTAGCTCATTCACGACACTCATCGCGCACCGTAGTGGACTTCGCCAGAAGTCCCTGCTTCAGTTCAAGCGTCAGCCGGACTTCTGGGCCGGACTTCTGGC
>JASMLW010000542.1 GCA_030748485.1 Pirellulaceae bacterium | reverse complement strand
TTGTTGCAGCATTTCCACCAGAATGCGCTGTGGTTGCGACCGGTTGTTGTCGGCGACTCGCAGCGCCCGGATCGTCGCTTCGCGTTCGGCTCCCGACTGTTCAGGATAGTGGCTCTTGAGCAACTCTAGGCGAACGTCGGTCGTCGCTTTCTTCAACTGCGCGGCGAGCTTCTTCGACTGGGCAAGCAGCGGCGGATTAACTTTCGCAACTCGACGGCGCCGCTCGGCAATGTCTACTCGCAGCAGTCGATTCTTGAATGTCAGCCAGTCGTGCTCGTCAAAGGCGCCCTGAAAAACGGCTTTGAAACGATAGTAGTCGCGCTGGGGAATGGGGTCGTATTTGTGGGAATGGCAACGGGCGCACGACATCGTCAGACCCATCAGTCCCTCACCCATCACGGTAATCGCGTCGCTGATCACTCCCAACCGCTCCGAAACAAAGTTCATCGTTCGCGAACCGGTTTGGTCGATTCCCATCCGCAGGAAACCTGTCGCGACGAGATTGTCGACCATTTCACTCGTCACCTCCTCGGCGTTCTCGTGGTCGATCAATTCGTCGCCCGCGAGCTGTTCGATTAAGAATCGGTCGTAAGGTTTATCGCTGTTGAAAGCGCGGATCACGTAGTCGCGATATTTCCACGCCACCTTGCGAAGAGGATCGGCCGAAACGCCTCCCTCCGAATCGGCGTAGCCGGCCAAGTCGAGCCAGTAGCGGCCCCACCGTTCACCGTAGTGCGGAGATTCGAGCAGATGATCGATCATCTCGCCGTACCATTGTGAGTCCCCGCGACTGCGCCACCGCTTCCACTCCGCGATGGTCGGCGGCATGCCGATCAGGTCGAGATGGGCGCGTCGAATGAGCGTGTCGCGGTCGGCCTCGGGCGAGAATCCCAAACTCCGCTCGCGCAGCTTAGCCAAGATGAACCCATCGATCGAATCGTGCCGGCCGCTCGTCTGTGGCGAGCGGAACGCCCAGTGCCGCCGATCCTCAGCGGAAACCAGAGGGTCCAGCTGCTGTGACGCGATGTCCGGCGAGATCTCCTCCTCGGCCGCGCCCGCCGCGATCCACGCGCGGAGAACTTTGACCTCCGACGGCGGCGGCCTTTTGACAAAATACTTGAGCAACGAGTCGCGCGGCGGGCAAGCCGAACTCTCCACTCGCTGAATCATCAGGCTGTTGTCGGGATCGCCGGGTTTCAACGCCGGTCCGCTGGCGCCGCCGCGCAACATGGCGGCGCGGGTGCGGAGATCGAGGTTGCCCCGTTTCATCCGCGGGCCATGACACGTGTTGCATCTCAACAACAAGATGGGAAACACGTCGTGTTGATTGATCGACCGCTCCGTCTTCAGCGGCTCTTTGGCGGCGGCTCCCGTCGAAATCCACCGCCGCAACAGCGAGCGCTCTCGGTCCGTCAACGGAGGTTCGTCGTCGGGCGGCATATCGCCGCCTTCGACCATCGACCACAACAGGCTCTCTTCAATGGAAGCGCCAACCAAATCCTCCTCCGACTCGCCTCCCCGCCGCAAGGAGCCCATCGTGGAAAGGTCGAGAGACCCCTTCTGAACTTTCGCACTGTGACACTTTCCACAGCGCTTGGCGAGCAGGGGTTGGACGTCTGTTTCAAACAACAGCCGTGCCGGCGAGTCTTTGTCTCCCTGCTGCGCCGCGACGGGCGAAACACTCACCGCGAACAGACAAGAGATGAGGATGGCAAGCCGGCGGGGCATACGATTCTCAGGGCGGGAGACGAAGTCGGTGGCGAATATCTCGGGCGGGGGCCGGCGCGGGGACCGCGCCGACTCATTCCATGTTATTGGCCGGCGCAGACCAACACAATGCTTGTCTTTTGCGGACCGCGGTGTCCACACATTGCAGCCCCTCTAACGCCCGGTTAGAAACTGGCTAAACTTCAATCATCGGTTGATCCAACCCACCTAACCTCCATCAGGAGCCTGCTGAACGTGTTCCGCCCCGCCTACCTCACGATTGTCGTCCTCGCCAGTATTTGGGGGACTCCATTTCTCAATCACCCGCTGCAAGCGGCCGAGCGGCCCAACGTCATCTTGCTCTTTATCGACGACCTGGGTTGGAGCGATGTTGGCTGCTACGGCAATCGGTTCGTCGAAACTCCGCATATCGACCGATTGGCGAAGGACGGCATGCGTTTCACTGATTTCTACGCGGCGGGCGCCGTCTGCTCGCCGACTCGCTGCGCAGTGCAGTCGGGACAGAACCAGGCGCGGATTGGAATCACTGCGCACATCCCCGGTCATTGGCGTCCGTTCGAGCGAGTCATTACGCCGATGACGACGATGGCGTTGCCGTTGGAGGTCAACACGGTCGGCGAGTCATTGCGGGCCGCCGGCTACGCAACCGGCTACATCGGCAAGTGGCACTTGGGCAACAACGTCCGCCATGCCCCTCAACACCAAGGCTACGATTTCGCCGCCGTCATTAACGGACCGCACTTGCCGGGTCGCTACCGTGTCGCCGGCCGAACTGATCTCAAGCCCAAACCGCAACAATACCGGACTGAGTTCGAAGGCGACTTGTCGGCGGAGTTCATTCGAAAACACCGCAATGATCCCTTCTTCCTGATGGTCTCGCCGTACGCCGTTCACATTCCGCTGGCCGGTATGTCGGGCAAGGTGGACAAGTACCGTCGCAAGGCGACCGCCGCAACCGACCACACTCTTCCCCATCCTGTCTACGCGGCAATGATCGAACATGTTGACGACCTGGTGGGCCGCATCGTAGCGACTGTGCAGGAAGTCGGTCTCACCGACCGCACGATGATTCTCTTCACATCCGACAACGGCGGCCTCGCGCGACGATACGACTATCAAGCGGGTGTCGACCCGGTCGTGACGACCAATCATCCGCTTCGCGACGAAAAGGGATCGCTGTACGAAGGCGGCGTCCGAGTACCTTTGATCGTCAAGTATCCGCCCCACGTGAAGGCGGGAAGCGTTGCCGCCGAACCGGCGATCAGCTACGACTTCTTTCCCACGTTTGTCGATTTCGCCGGCGGCCAACTTCCGGAAAACCAAGCCGTCGACGGACTGTCGCTGCGGCCCGTACTGGAAGATGCGAGCGCCAAGTTGAATCGGCAGGCGATACACTTTCACTATCCCCACTATCACCACAGCCGCCCAGCCAGCGCGATACGCAAAGGGGATTGGAAACTGATCGAGTTTCTCGACGGGTCGCCGCCCGAACTCTACAACCTCGCCAAGGACATCGGCGAGCAAACCAATCTGGCGAAGGAGCGCCCCGGTCTAACCACCGCCCTACGTCGTGAACTGAGCGACTGGCGACTCGAAGTGGGCGCGCGAATGCCGCTTGCGAACCCGCATTTCGATGAAGACCGCGCTGGCGAGTGGTGGAGCCGTCGCTCGGGAAAATCGCTGGCCGAGTCGAGCAAAAAACGGCGCGCTTTTCCTCGGACTGAAAAAGAAGCGGCCAAATGAGGCGGGCGTCGCCCACGGCGAAAGCCATCTCAAAGCGAGCGGGCTACAATGTCCGCCTCGCAGTTACTCCGCCGAGCCTTGGGAGCCGACCATGCAGCGCAGCACAGACCGGATACTCACCACGCACGTAGGCAGCCTGGCCCGGCCCCGCGACGTCCTCCAACTGCTCTTCGCCAAGGAGCGCCGCGAAGAGTACGACGTGGGCGAATTCGATTCCGCTGTCAGCGAGGCCGTCGCGCAAGTCGTCGCCAAACAGGCCGAGATCGGCGTCGATGTCGTCTGCGATGGCGAGCAGAGCAAGTCGAGCTTTCTGACGTACATCGCCGAACGGCTTAACGGGTTCAGCCCGAGCGACGACGAGGGCGAAGACTTGTGGGTCGAATCGCGCGAGTCGATTGCGTTCCCCGAATTCTACGCCGCGCAGCGCAAGTCTCGCGAAGGGTTGGTCGCCGCGCCCATCAAACTGGTCTGCACCGGCCCAGTTGAATACTGCGGCCACGACGCCCTGCAGCGAGACATCGCCAATGTCACCACAGCGGCCGCCGCGCACGACGTCGCCGAAGTTTTTATGACGGCCGTCTCTCCCTCCGATGTCGAAGGCCAGCAGCCGAACCGTCACTATCAAAGCGACGAGGAGTACTTGTTCGCGATCGCCGACGCCATGCATGTCGAATACCAAGCGATCGTCGACGCGGGATTGGTCCTGCAGATCGATGATCCACGACTTCTGACGTACTACATTTCACGGCCTGACCTGACGATCGCCGACTGCCGCGAGTGGGCCGAATTGCGCGTCGAAGCGCTCAATCACGCCCTCCGCGGGATCCCCGAGGATCGCGTTCGTTTTCACACCTGCTATGGAATCAACATCGGACCGCGCGTTCACGAAATGAACTTACCCGACATCGTCGACATCATGCTCAAGGTGAACGCGGGCGCCTACTTGTTCGAGGCCGGCAATCCGCGACACGACCACGAGTGGCGAGTTTGGGAGGACGTCAAAGTTCCCGCCGGAAAGAGCCTCGTGCCCGGCGTCATCTCGCACTCAACTCCGCTCGTCGAACACCCAGAGCTGGTCGCTCAACGACTCGTCCGATTCGCCAGCGTGGCCGGACGGGAGAATGTGATGGCCGGCAGCGACTGCGGCTTCGCCTCGTTCGCCGCCACCGAACAAGAGATCCATCCCTCCATCGTCTGGGCCAAATTCCAAAGCATGGTCGCAGGCGCGCGGCTGGCGTCAGCCGAACTGTGGAGCTGACTCGCGCGACTCTGGCCGCCGTCTCGACGGAGAAACGGGGGCAAGTCACCAGAGCAGAGGGATCAATCGCCAACGAACCTGGTTGGCGTACTTCGTGTACGCCTCGCTGGTCGACATCACTCGTTCCTCGGCCAGAATCCTGATGGCGACAAGCAACAGGGCGGCCGCCAGCGGACCCAGGCGTCGCCAATGCGGCGCGGCGACGCAGCAGCCGAGAATCATGACTACTTCACCCAGATAGGCGGGGTGCCGCACGATTCGAAACGGGCCGCGAGTCACCGTTCCGCGAATCGCCGGCAGGATGGCGAAGCATCGGCCCAAGTAAATGAAGCTGACGATCGTCAGACATCCTCCAGTCGCAAAGATCACCTGAGCTGTCGGCGTCCAGACGGCTGGTGCGACGCTCATCGCCCAGCCGGCGGTTGCCAGCGCGGGAATAGCGGCGAGACAAGAGGCCAATGAGCCCTGCTGTTCGACGCGGGCGCGAAACAGGATCAACGTCCCAACCAAAACGTGCAAGGCGGCGACGACTGCGCGGACCGAGACCGGCCTTGTCTCCGTTGTCACTCCCAGCAACGCCCAGCTGAGAATCGACAAGCCCAGAAGCGCGTTGAAGAACCTCTCCCCGGGCGGCACTTCAATACACCCAGAACGGCCAACCGAACAGCCAGCTCAAGAAATTGATGAAGAGAATCGCTCCGATCCAGACCAACCACCCCATCCCGCCGCCGCCGCGTTCACGGCCGCCGCTGTGGGCGTGCGACGCGCTGTGTTGCGCACTTGCCATCCGCAGAGCAACTGAGTTTACGAAGTGGTCAGCCGTCTCCTTGTCCCAGCCGTTGTTAATGAGTTTCTGAGAAACATCGTCCGGCGACTCGCCTTGAGAAAGCGCCTCCGCGACAAGCGTGGTGAGCTGCTCGAGCTCTTCCTGCGACATTTGGTCGTCTGACATGGATTAATCCCGGGTGGCCAACGCGAAAGAGGCGGCGGACAAGAGTGATCGGAGATTTGCTGGAGAAGAGGTGACGAAGATGGGAACGAGTCGGTTATAGATTCATCGAAAACCGATGTCAAATCCGGGGTCACCGCACTACTATTTGTTTGTAATATTGGCCGTGCGTACATTGCGAGCATGTCGAACGACGCTCGCACCTCTTCTCAAACACGAGTCTCTTCTCAAACACGAGGCGTACACGTGTCTTGTCACCCACCACCTCACCACATCGCGGCATGCGCGTGCTTATTGACCGCCATCGCGATCGCTCCCGTTCCGGATGTCCAAGCGAACGACGAGGAGACATTCATTCAAGTTCGCCACCGCCAGCGGTTGCCGGCGGACACGATTGCCTGTGAACGCGTTCCGTTGGGGGAGGTCGACGATTACAAGCCATCCATCGTTCTGCTTCCGGACGGTCAATTGCTGCTGACGATGTTCTCGGGGCGCCGTTTGGAGAGCGGCAAGATCGCCGAGCAAGCGGTGATCTACCGATCGGACGACGGCGGGCGAACGTGGTCGGAGCGTGAGACTCCGGACATCGCGGGACGCGAACCGGCTCTATCTGTCACCAAGTCGGGCGTCGTCTTCATCACCGCGCACCTGTTGGGACAAGACGTGCGCAACAAGGACGGCTACACGCACAGTTATCTACACCGATCGGCGGACGGCGGCCGGACGTGGACATCGCGTCGCGTCGAACCCGACCGCTTTCGCGCTCGCACCATTGGGCTCACTTCCCGCAACGTGCTGCAACTAGCGGACGGTTCACTGCTGTACGGAATCTCCGAACATGCGCCACGTTGCGCGTCGGTCGTCTTGCGGAGTCGCGACGACGGCAAGACCTGGACATCTCACGGAGCTGTCTTTGACAAAGTGCCGGAAAACTACCCTTACACGCTGTTCGGTGAAGCCCATCTCTGGCAGGCTCAATCGGGAAAGCTCTTCGCCATCCTCCGCGTCGGCGCCGGCAACTCGTGGCCCATCGACGGCACCCGCGATCCAGGCAATAACGACCAATCGGAGCGGATGATCGTTTACAGCTCGACCGATGGAGGTCGGCGCTGGCGAAAGGTCACGGATCTCGGCGTATACGGGCAGATGTACATGTCTCTGCTGCGACCGGCGGACGGTCAATTGTTGTTGACGTACACCCAACGAGCCGTCCATCCTCCGCTGGGCGTCCGCGCCGCGCTCGGCGCGGAGCATCGCGATGGGTTTTCGTTCGATCTGAAGCACGACGAAATCATGATCGAAACGAAGACGCCGGCGGGCGTATCCAGCGGTGGAGGTTTTGGCCCCACCGTACAATTGGCGGACGGCGCGCTCGTCACCGCCTACACCTATCGCGACGCCGAGAACAAGAAGCACGCGGAAATCGTCCGCTGGCGGCTCCCCAAACTCAACTGACCGCGCGGTCAATTGGTTTTGTCCATGGGGGGGGTCTGGGAATGACTAATGACGAAGGACTAATGACTAAGGACTAATGAATGACGAATGACGAAGGAGGGCGAACGCTGGCGTTGGCCGCGAGTCAAAGAATGAGAGGTTTTACGCCCCCATCCGCCGCAGGCGGCATAGGCCCGTGCTTGAGCACGGGTGAACCAGGCGCTGCGGCTGCAACCCGACGTTCCCCTCCCGCGGGGCCCGCGCGCCACCGCGTGCCAACCTTTTAGTGGCGGCGGCCCCCCGGGTTTCCGTTGCTCC
>JASMLW010000541.1 GCA_030748485.1 Pirellulaceae bacterium | reverse complement strand
ATCATGATCTCGAGGCAGGTCCTCTGAGCATACTTGACCTGCCGAACGACCCGCCCCTCCCGGCCAAACAGGGGGTGCAACGGGTATTCTATTCTGGCATACCCGTGGTAGCGGGCATCGAAAACATCACTCTGGCGACGGTAGCTAGCTACGTTTTTTGGCTGCGATGTCGAATGTGGCTACGTTCGCCAGAACGTGGAGGCGGTTCGTTTAGTCGCCAGATCAGCCGCGATGTTCGACCGTCTCAAGATTATCCGCAATCCTCCACTGCCTACTCGGTGAACTCGTACTGGATGATGTATCGCGATCGCGGGATGACCGGATGAATCTCGAGTTGCTTGCTGGTCTCGCGAACGGATGACCAGCCGTTCAGGTCTTTGAGTTCGGCCAGTTCAGCGCGGGCGGCGGTCAGGGCGTCGCTATCGAAGTGTTTCCAAGGGCCGACCAATGTGTCTTGCCCCGATTGGTTCTGCTCTGTTTGCGTCTGGCTTGGCGCGGCGACGGCGAGCGGCGTGGCGACGGCGGCGACGAGAGCGGCGATGGTCAGCAGGGCGGCGAGTGTTTTGCGTGTCTTGGTCATGATCCGGATTCCTTCGGGAGCGATGAGGAGGGAGTTGTGAGGCGGGTTGATTCGGCCGAGTTGCCGGCGTCCTCAATGTTGGAATCCTGTTAACGCATGCCCCGTGCCAATCCGCTGGCGGGGCCGCCTCGGTCCAAGATTCTGCGGAGCTTCGCGAGTTCGATGCGACCGCTGCGCGCGCTCGAGAAGAGCGAGATTCCCTGCGTTTTGGCGGCCCGAGTGCATCTTCGCAGCGAGCGAACCGCGGCCGTCGGAATCTCCAGAAAACTGACTCGGCTGCGGGAGAAGGTGAAAATCGCGACGGCCGTGAGGCGAGCCTCGGGCTCAATCTGAGCCGAGCGATCTCAATTCAAGACTCACTCAACCGATGATCTCGTGAATTGGCTTGCCCAAGTCAATCTCGAGTCGTATTTGGTCGGGCAAGCTGAGCCGTCGAGGGTCGAGACCCAATTGGTGGAGCACGGTGGCGTGGAGATCGGTGACGTAGTGCCGACTCTCCGCGGCGTGGAAGCCGAGTTCATCGGTCGCGCCGTGAGCCACGCCCCCCTTGATACCGCCGCCGGCGAGCCAAACCGAGAAGCCGTACGGGTGATGATCTCGACCATCTGAGCGTTCGGATCCGGGCGTTCTGCCAAACTCGGTTCCCCACACCACCAACGTCTCGTCCAAGAGCCCGCGTTGCTTGAGATCCTTCAGCAATCCGGCAATCGGTTGATCGACGCCCTTGCAATGCGACGAGTGGTTGGCTTTCAGTTTCGAGTGAGCGTCCCAGCCGTCGTCGTAAATCTGTACGAACCTCACTCCGCGTTCGACGAGCCGTCGGGCGATCAGGCTCTGCCGGCCGACGCGGCTAGTCGCCGAATCGTTAACGCCGTACATGTCGAGCGTCTGCTTCGTCTCGCTATCTAGATTGACGACTTCGGGCGCCGCCATCTGCATACGAAAGGCCAGTTCGTACGCCTTGATCCGAGCCTTCAGTTCAGCGTCGTCCGGATACTGGCCGCTGACGATCGTGTTCAGTTTGGTGAGCAACTCGAGTTGGCTGCGGCGCTCGCGTTGATAGATTCCGCTTCCCGGCGTTCCAAAGGGCAGGGGCCGTTTCGGATCGGACGACAGGGCGACGCCCGAGTGTTCCGGTCCCAGGTAACTGCCGTCGTGTGCGCCTTTACCGCCACAGCAGTCGCCGGGCGGCTTTCCCATCACCACGAATTGCGGCAAGTCTTCATTCAGCGAGCCGAGTCCGTAGTGCACCCACGAGCCGATCGAAGGAAAGAAACCGTCGAAGATGTGCCGGCCGGTGTGAAACTGCAACTGCGCTGCGTGGTCGTTGTCGGTTGTCCACATCGATCGGACAACGGCAATGTCGTCGATACACGATCCGACGTGCGGCCACCAATCGCTCACCTCCAGCCCCGACTCACCGCGCCGTTGGAACCCAATCTGCAGCGGGTAGAGCTTGGGCATCAGATTGCGCGGGACGCCGGCGAAGTCGCGGACGTTCTTGCGATAAAACTCCGACTCCAACACTTCCTTGTGAGGAGTTTCGCCAATCGTCTTGCCCGCGTACCGATTTAGCGCCGGCTTGTGATCGAAACTCTCCAGATGGCTCGTGCCTCCCATCATGAAGTACCAGATAACTTGCTTCGCTTTGGGCGCGAAGTGAGGCAGCCCCAGCGCCTGCTCTGGCTGGTCGCCGTAACCGTCCTGGTGCAACATGGAGGCCAGCGCCAGTCCGGTGAATCCCATACCGCAATCGGCGAGAAACGTCCGCCGTTGAATCCTGCCGCACGGATATGGCGATTTCATGTCGAACTCCATCGCTATCGAATGGTGACAAAGTCGTTGTGGTTTAGCAGCACGTGGACCAGGTTTTCGCGAGCCCGCTGATGCGGATCGGCCGCCGCGGAGCCGACAGCGGAACCGCTAAACGCCGGCCCGGGATCCGATTGTAGAAGTTTGGCGTGCTGCTCCAGAAACTCGACACACGCCGCTCGCTCCGCGCCGTCGATCGGCCGACTGAGAATGATGGTGAACGCCTCGTCGACAAACCGTCGCTGCTTATCGCCGGTGGGTTCGGAGCCGATCCGTTTGCTCAACTCGCCGGCCAGCGCCCGGGCGCGAGCCAGCGTGAGGCCGCTGTTGCTCATCGCCAGCGCCTGTTGAGGCACGACGCTCACACTGCGGCGGTAGCACGAATTGGGATCGGCGACGTCGAACAGTTCGAGGAACTTCATCTTCTCATTCGGGGTCAGCCGAAAGTACATGCTGCGGCGAAGGACCTTCTCGCCTTGGTTCTCGACAATCTCCGGACCACCTCGAGTCAGGTCGAGAGCGCCCGTTACGTAGAGAACACTGTCGCGAATCGCCTCGGCTTCCAGTCGTCGCGAGTTCATGTGAGTCAACAGCCGGTTGTCGCGGTCGAGTCGACGGTTGTTCAGCGCCGCCTCATCCGCTCCCGGCCGCGACGTCAAACGGTAGGTGCTCGACAGCACGATTTGTCGGTGAATGTGTTTCATACTCCACTCGTGCTCCGTCAACTCGGCAGCCAACCAGTCGAGCAACCGGGGGTGCGTCGGCGGCGCGGCGCTGAGCCCAAGGTTCTCGACCGACGGCGCCAGCGCTTCGCCAAAGTGCCTCATCCAAATGTGGTTGACGGCGACTCGAGCGGTCCGCGGGTTCTGGTCGCTGGCGATCCAGCGGGCCAACGCCAGGCGGCGGCCCGTCGACTTGGTGGGATAAGTGGGTCCCAGCGGGTCGTACTTCTCGCCGCCTGCCTCGATGGCTCGCCGCGCCGCCTCCAGTTTCTGCTTCGCCGCGGTCAGTTTCTTTTTCGCCTCGCCGACGGCCGTCGATGGTTTGGGAGCCGCCGCCGCCGGTTTGTCGGTGTTTTGCGCCGCGGTCGCTCGCTCGAGCGCCGCCACCTGCTGTGTCGCGGTCAACACTTCCAACTCGACTTTGACTGCCTGAGTCGCTGCTTGCAGGCGAGCCGCTTGCCGCGCCAAATCGGCGACATCGGCGGCGGGCGGCGTCGCGTACTTCGCTCGCTCGGCGGCAATCCGCGCAGTTAACGACTGCAATTCGGATTCGGTGATCGCCTGCGCGATCCGGCTCCGCTCGACATCCGCCTCCGCTGTTCGCCAGAGTGTTTCCAAGCCAACCAAGTCGGTGGTCAGTTCAGTGATCTTCAGATGTTCGAAGGCGGCGGCTCCCTCGTGCACCCACAGCGCGAAGTGTCCCTCGCGCCGCGCCATGGGCATGAGGTAGTCGAGCTTCAACTCGCCGTTCAAGTAGAGTTTGAGGTTGCGGTCGCGGACCTCGGCGACGACGGTCGTCAATTCGCCGACTCGCAGCTTCGTCTTGACGATGCCCGCTTGCGGGTAGTGCTGCTTGCCCGCTTCGCGGTGAAACGCCTGGATCGACTGGCTAGTGTCGTTCGTGCTCGTGTAGACGTCTTGCGACGAAGCTCCGTTGTCTACTCGGTCAAAACTGAATCCAATCGACCTCAAGCGACCGGCCTGCAGCGCGCGGTACTTGACTTCAATGCGTACGTTGTGAGGCAGTGTTTGCGGCGCGACGATCGTCGCGAAGCGAGTGACTTGCGATTGGATGAGGCCGCCGTTCTCGTACTTCCAATCGCCGCTCGCTATCTTCCAGACGTCGCTGTTGGCGGCGTCGAACGAGTCATCCAGAACCACGCGGACCGGTGTTTTCGGAGCGCTCTCCGCCGCCGCCGCGGCGCTGCGCCACTTGGCGTGGGCGGCGTCTCGCTTGGCCGTCAACTGCGTCACTTTGGTTTTCGCGAGTTCGATCTGAGCAACGGCGGCGGCTCGCATTTTTTCGGCGAACGGCCGGCGCAGCTGCGGGTAGTAGGCGGCCGCCGGCAAGTCAACCGGCTCAATCGACAGGGGAGCGCCGCCGAGCGCCGCCGGCGCTCCGGGCTCGATCGCGCGATCTTTCAGCGGATAACGTCCGTCACCGCGGCGGAACACGTAGGTCGGAGCGTCCAATTCTTTATCGAAGACGCGAGCCAAACCGTCCTTGAGCACCGCTCCGATCTTGGCGTCCTTCTCGGTCGCAGTCGTGGGGTCGAGCGAATCGGTGCGGACATCGTGCGGTTCGAAGAAGGCGCGGAACCGATAGTAGTCTTCCTGCGAGATCGGATCGTATTTGTGGTCGTGGCAGCGGGAACATCGCATGGTGACGCCGAGGAACGCCTGCGCCGTGTGCTCGACCGTGTCGAACATCCAGACGTTGCGGTCAAACTTGTACCAGCTGCGGCCGAGGTAGCCGGTCGCGCGCACGATATCCGGATTGTCGGGAGCCAACTCATCGCCGGCCAGCATCTCGACGACCATGCGGTCGTATCCCTTGTCCTCATTCAACGACTCGACAATCCAGTCTCGCCATCGCCAGATGTGTCGCTGGCTGTAGCGGATTTCATTGCCGCCCCGGCTGCCGTACCAATCGCTGTACCTCCAGACGTCCATCCAATGGCGTCCCCAACGCTCGCCGTACTGGGGTCGAGCCAGCAGGTCGTCGACGATCCGCCGATAGGCTTCTTCCGAAGGATCGGCGAGGAATTGCTTCAGCTCCGCGGACGTCGGCGGCAACCCGATCAGGTCGAGATAGAGCCGGCGCATCAGCACGGCCGGTTTGGCTTCCGCGCGCGGCTTGACTCCCGCTTGCCGCCGTTTCGATTCGATGAAGGCGTCGATCGGCCCCGACCACCGCGAGTCGTCAATGGCGGGAGGTCGGGGTTTCGCAACAGGGCGATACGACCAATGATCGCGGGGGTTGGCCTGCGGCTTCTCGTCAGCCGGAGCGGTCGCGCCGTCGGCGATCCACTTGCGCAACACGTCGATTTCTTCGGCGGTCAGCGCGGCGCCTTCATCCTTGGGCGGCATGCGATAGCCGGCGTCTCCCGTCACCACGCCGATCAACAGGCTGTTCTCGGGATCGCGTGGCTCAATCGCCGGACCGGAATCGCCGCCCCGGCGGATTTCCACAGCGGTATCCAAACGAAGCGACCCGTTCTGCCGAAGCCCGCCGTGACAACCGAAACATTTGGCGTCGAGCAGCGGTTTGACGTCTCGCAGGTAGTCGACCTGCTCCGCACCGCGGGCCAGTTCCAGTTGAGCAGCCAGCGCGAGCCAAACGACGCCGGCGGCCAGCAGCGATAGGTTCGAGAGACGAGCAAACATCGAGGGCGTCTTGGTGTGAGGTGGGGCGTGGTCGGCAAGGGCTGAAACAGCCTTCGCGATATTACTGTTGTCCCAAGAAACGGCGGCCGATTCAAATCGAATATCCGCCCAGGCCCCATTTGCCGAGACGGCGTTTCGGCTACAGTGAGCCTGTGTGTTTTCATGTGAGCCGCCCGGGTCTTGCACGGCGGCCCAGACAAGAGGGGCCTGAGCCGCTGAAAAAAACTGCCTCGGGCCGTAACCTCCCTCAGTGAGCGGTGTCTTCGTGCGGGTCTGTGGATCTCACCCAAACACCCGCCGGCGCAAAGGCGTAGGACATGAATGATCCGGGACAATTTTTCTTTGTCGCCTGTCAGGGTGGCTCAGAAAACGTCTGCAAGTCGCAAATGCAGTCCGCGCGTCCCGATGCGCGGCTCGCCTTCTCGCGGCCCGGTTTCCTGACGTACAAAGTCGAATCGCCGAATCCTCTGCCGGAGGACCTGCAACTCAAGAACGCCTTTGTCCGGACAGCGGGAGTTTGTTTGCAACGAGTTGACGGAAAGTCGATCGACGAACTGGCGTCGAGTTTTTGGGAGGCGGTCAAGGACCAGCGTTGGCGGCAGCTGCATGTTTGGTCGCGGCTGCCCGAGCTGGCGGGAGGCAAGCCGGGCTCCGGCTCGTCGCGCGGGCCGGCGGTTGAACCGGCGCTTGCGGCGCTGACCGGCAACCGGCCGCCCGAAATAGCGGCCGTTTCGATCAATGGCGTGGCGGCTCCGGGCGAGCGCGTCTTGAACTGTATCTTGGTTGACGATGGCCAATGGTGGGTCGGCGTCCATCGAGCCGCCGCCACTCCGACACGGTGGCCGGGCGGCGTTCCGCCGTTTCAACCGCCCGAGCAGATGATTTCGCGGGCTTACCTGAAGATGCGCGAAGCGCTCGCTTGGTCTCAAATGCCGATCGCCAGCGGCGACATCTGTTTCGAGATTGGCAGCTCGCCCGGAGGGGCAGCGCAAGCGTTGCTCGAAGCCGGGCTCCAAGTGATCGGTGTCGATCCGGCTGAGATGGACGAACGGGTGATGCAGCACGAATCGTTTTCGCACATTCGCAAGCGCGGCCGCGATGTCAAACGCCGCGACTTCGCCGCCGCCAAATGGCTCGTCGTCGACTCCAACGTCGCTCCCGAGCAGACGCTCGATACAGTGCGGGACATCGTGACGCACGACTCAGTCCGAATTCGTGGGATGTTGCTGACGCTGAAGTTTCCCAAGTGGAGCGCGGCCGGCGCGCTCGACGACTACCTCGCGCGGATCCGCGAATGGGGTTTTCAGCATGTCAAGCCGCGGCAGCTGGCCTACAACCGGCAGGAAGTCTGTGTCGCCGCATTCAAGAATCGTTCGATGCGGCGATTCGCCGGCGGCCAACGCAAGAAGCACTAGGTGCGATCGCCGTGCTATTGCCGCCCTTTCTTTCTGGCGATCCGCTTGGCGAAGCGCTCGATGTCGATGACGGCTCGCTTGTGGAGGCCGCGCGAGATTCGCTCGGACGAATCGACGGCCTCCACTTGGAAGTTGATCATCGGACCGTCGATTTGAATCACGCGGGCCCGGCAGACAACGTGCTCGCCGAGCGGCGCGGCGGCCAGATGCTCGATGTCGACGTGCACGCCGACACACGACTCGTGATCTTCGAGTAGCGGGGCGAGTGCGTTGCGGGCCGCGTTCTCCAACGCGTAAACCAAATAGGGAGTCGACAAGACAGCCGGCAACCGGTGGCTCGCGAAGTCGATCGCGTGTTCCTGAGCAACGTCGAAAATGAACTCACCCGTGTCGCCAATGCGAGCCTGGCGGTGCATGTGCGGAGTCTCCCTCGCCGGCGATACAGTTCAGGCGATACAGTTTGGGCGATCAGTTAGGCGATCAGCTTGTTGACGACCTCGCCGCCGATGTCGGTCAGGCGGTAGTCGCGAGCCTGGAATCGGTACGTTAGTTTCAGGTGATCGAGACCCAGGAGATGCAGCACAGTCGCCTGAAGATCGTGGACCGGCACTTCGTCTTCGACCGCGTAGTAGCCCAAGTCGTCGGTGCGACCGATCATCTGACCGCCTTTGACGCCGCCGCCGGCCATCCAAATCGCGTACGACTCGATGTGATGGTCGCGACCGATCAAGTCGCGCGGTTCGCCTTGCGGCGTCCTGCCAAACTCGCCGCCCCAGATGACCAGCGTGTCGTCGAGCATGCCGAGGCGTTTGAGATCTTTGACGAGCGCCGCGGCCGGCTGGTCCACTTCCTGGCAGCGGTCTTCCAGCGGCTTGCCCAGATTGGTGCCCGGGTTGCCGTGGTGATCCCAATCCGTGTGGTAGAGCTGCACGAAGCGGACGCCCTTTTGCACGAGCCGGCGGGCGAGCAGGCAGTTGCGCGCGAACGAGGGCTTGCCCGGGTCGGCTCGATACATATCGAGCGTCGTTTGCGGCTCGTCCGACATATCCATCAACTCCGGCGCGCTCGACTGCATCCGGTACGCCATTTCGTAGGTCGCGATTCGCGTCGCGATCTCCGGGTCCTGAACTTGTTTCAATCGCGCTCGATTCAAATCGTTGACCGTGTTGACGAAATCCTGTTGGCGAGCCGCATCGACGCCGTCGGGAGACGCCAGGTTCAGGATCGGCGAGGCCGTGTTGAGAAACGGTACGCCCTGGTAGGTGCTCGGCAAGAATCCGTTGCCCCACAGTGGCGTTCCGCCGCGGGGTCCGCGCGGTCCGGACTGCAGCACGACGTAACCAGGTAGATTGCGAGACTCGCTGCCGATCCCGTACGTCACCCAGGCTCCCATCGCCGGCCGGCCAAACCGCTGAAAGCCAGTGTTGCTGTACAGCTTGGCTGGCCCGTGATTGAACACGGCCGTCTTCATTGTCCGAATGACCGCCACCTCATCGGCGATCGATCCGAAGCCGGGCACGAGTTCCGACATTTCGACGCCCGATTCGCCCCACTTGCGGAAATCCCGTTTCGTGCCGAGCAGCTTGGCGTCTTTCTTCAAGAACGCGAATCGCTTGTTGGCGACGTACGATTCGGGAATCACGTCGCCACTCATGCGCTTCAACTCGGGCTTGTAGTCGAACAACTCCAGCTGGCTCGGACCACCCGCCATGAACAGATAGATGACTCGTTTTGCGCGAGCCGGAAAGTGAGTCGGACGCACCGCCAGCGGATCCGTCGCGACCGCCGCGTCGTCGGCCCGCAGTTGGTTGTCGGCGAGCAGCGACATCAACCCCATGCCGCCGATGCTGAATCCAGCATCGGCGAAAAACTGTCGTCGCGTCGAATGCAACAACGGCCGATTCGACCTGGCGTCTCGTGCTGTCTTGTCTGGATTCATATCTGGATCCAATCGTTGAAATGTCGCGGAGCGTCGTCCGCCGTTATCACTTTAGTCGCGAGTTATGAACTCATCCAAGTTCAGCAGAACGCGGGCGACCGTCGTCCAGGCGGCCGAGTCGCTGAGTTTCTTCGCACCCGGAGCTGCGACCAACTTGGCGACCTTCTCGTCCGCCTCGTAATGCGCCCGCTGCGCGTTCCAATAATCGATGAGCCGCTGCTGTTCGTACTCAGTCGGCTCCCGAGACAGCGCGGTCAGCATGGCGTAGCGCATTCGTTCGCCCATCGTCTCGCCGCCTCGAGTCTGGATACGTTCGCCCAAGCCTTGAGCAAGCTCGAAGAAGACGCGGTCATTGGCGAGTGTCAGCGCCTGCAACGGTGTGTTTGAGCGACTCCGCCGAGTGCACGTTGTATTGGCTCGCGGCGCATCGAACGTCGGCAAGAAGGGGTACGGATTGGACCGCCAGAAATAGGTGTACATCGCCCGGCGATAGCGGTTGGCCCCTTGCTCCTCGGGCCACTGCTTGGTGACTTGAGTCAATACGTGGATGCCTTCGGGTTGCGGTGGGTAGACGCTCGGCCCGCCGATCGTGGACGTAATCTGACCGCTCGCCGACAGACTGCAATCGCGAATCGCCTCGGCGTCCAGCCGCACCCGCGACTGTCGGCCAAGCAGGCGATTACGAGGATCCTGGGCGGCCAACTTGGGGCGAAACTTGGAAGACTGTCGGTAGCTGGCCGACGTCACGATGAGTCGATGTAGTTGTTTCCAATTCCAGTCGAGTTCAATCAACTCACTAGCCAACCAATCCAGCAACCGCGGATGGCTGGGCGGGTCGGCTCGCGAGCCGAAGTCGTTCTCGGTTTCGATCAAACCCAGGCCGAAGAATCGCTGCCAATGCCGGTTGACCGTGACCCGCGACGTGAGTGGATTCTCAGGTGCGAACAGCCATCGAGCCAAGTCGAGCCGATTGGCTGTATCGAGCGACGATTGAACTTCGGGCAATACGCTCGGCGTCGCCGGCTTAACGACTGCTCCCTTGCGGAGGAAGTCGCCGCGGATCTGGATGTACGCCTCGCGCGGTTCGTCGAGTTCGCGGAGGACCATCGATGTCGGAATCGCCGCATTCAACTCGCCTTCACGTTTCTTCAGTTGAGCGAATTGCGCTTCCAGGGGCTTGCGGTTCTGATCGGTGCGTCGGTAGGCGGCGGCGATCGCCGCTTTCTGAGCCGGCTCGCGCTTTTCGACGACGATGTCCAGCAGCTTGCGGATTTCGGTCGCCAGGACCGGCTGCTCAGAATCGACACCACTTGCCGCCGAGAGCCGGAATCGGCCGATCTGGTGCTTCGCTTTCGCGTCCCGCTGAATGATCTCAATCTTCAACCGCCAGCCGTGTTCACTCTCAATCGACTGCCGGGCGACGGCGATCAGCTCGCGGTCGCGATTGGCCGATCCCTCCGCCTTTGTCGTCGCAATCGACCAGCCCGTTCCTTCATTGCCGTCGATTACCTGGTCGCTGGGGAAACCCGCCTGGGCTTGATCGGTCGCCGTTCGCGTGAATTCGATCAGTTGCGTTTCGCTGCCCGGTTTGCCGTCGGCTCCGAGCGGCGAGGCCGTGACTCGCAACTCGCTCAACACGAACAACCCGTCGTCAGCCAATCCGGGACCGTTTTTCGGCAACCCCGTGTCGGTGAGCGCTTCGAGCCGAACGGCTGCGACTTCCGCCAGTTTCGTGTCGGCCACGACCGTGTACGTATCACGAGAGGGGATGTTGCCGTTGCCGCCGACAATCAGCGACAGGTCTTCCTTCTTGTTGATCGTCGCCCGTTGCTTCGAGACAAACGTAGCCGGATCGAGTACTTGCCAATCGAAAGCCGCCGCCTGCTTCATCTGGGCTTCCCAGGCAGGCTGTTGCGACGCCACCTTTGAGTCGTGCTCTTTCAACGCGGCTTGGATCGTCTTGATCCGGTCTTTGACTTGAGCCTCTTCAGCGGCTTGCCGGTCGCTGGGCAACCTCATCGTCGGAGCCAAGCTGTTGACATCGGCCGTGTTGTTGAAGAACGCGTAGAGCGAATAGAAATCGCGTTGCGTGACAGGATCGTATTTGTGTTCGTGGCATTGGGCGCAGATCAGCGTCAGCCCGAGAAACACCGAGCCCGTTGTCGTCACGCGATCCACTACCGCCTCGACCCGAAACTGCTCGTCGTCCGTGCCGCCTTCCTGGTTGATCAGCGTGTTGCGATGGAAGCCGGTCGCCACAATCTGATCCCGCGTCGCGTCGGGAAGCAGATCGCCCGCCAGCTGAGCCGTGGCGAAGTCGTCGTACGGGTCGCCTCGATTGATCGCATCGATCACCCAATCGCGGTACTTCCAAATGCTTCGCGGTCCATCGATCGTGAATCCGTTCGAATCGGCGTACCTGGCCAAATCCAACCAGTGTCGTCCCCATCGTTCGCCGTAGCGTGGCGAGGCCAGCATGCGTTCCACGAGCCGTTCATATGCGTCGGGCCGGCGATCGTTGGCGAAGGCCCTGACGTCTTCCGGCGCGGGCGTGACTCCGAGCAGGTCGAGGCTGAGCCGGCGGATCAAGACGCCCCGGTCGGCGACGGCCGATGGACTGAGTCTTGCCTGTCGCAGCCGGGCGAGCACAAAGGCGTCGATCGGATTGCGGATCCACGGGTCGTTCAATGGCGGGATCGCCGGTCGGCGGATGGTTTGAAACGCCCAGTGATCACTGGTTTGCCGCAACTTGGCGGCCGCCAATTCGGCGTCCGGCATCTTGGCCCCCTGCGCGATCCACGTGCGGATCGTGGCGATCGCCGTCGCCGGCAACGGCGGCTCTTCGCTGGGCATCTGCTCGACGTCGTCGCCTTCGAACAGCACTTGGTACAGGAGACTCTCCGCCGGCGAACCCGCTTTGACTGCGGCTCCTCGGTCTCCGCCGCGCATCAGATAACCGCCCACATCCAAACGCAAGCCCGACGCCTGCTTCTCTTCACCGTGGCAGGAAACACAATGTTGCTGCAACAAGGGCTTGATTCGCTGCGTGTAATCGATCGCCGGGCTCGGTGGCTGATCGGCGTCGTCCGCGCGAGCCGAAGGTTGAGTGACCAGCGGGAAGACGACAAACGTCGACATGAGAAAAATACGATTCAGTCCGCCAAGAATGGCGCTGCGGGGCCTCATGGAAGGATCTCCTCAAGGCGAGGTGAGGTAGGACAAGCCACCATCATACCAAGTGTCAGAAGCTCGCGCACACTTTCGCTCAGAAACCGCCCACGCGGCGATTCGCGGCGATTCGCGGCGCCGCGCGACAGCGAGTCTTGCTCTTGATAATGAGTTGCGGTCCGGCACAATGACCGCAAGTCGCAACGCGATCTCCGCCAGCCGGGCGACACTCCACAGAAGACTTCAGCAGATGCACCGACTCTTACCACTGGGCGGACAACCGACGTGGACGCCGCCGCGTTTGTCGCCGCTCATCGTTCGACTGATGCATCGCCGCCGGCGCAGAACGCAGCAGCGGAAATTCAACATCGAGCGGATCGAGGTCCGCGGCCGTCCGCATCTCGACGGCGCGTTGGAGGACGGAGCCGGTGCGCTGATCGCTCCCAATCACGTCACGTATCCCGATCCGTATTTGCTGGCTGAGGTGTCGGCGCAGGTCGGCCGGCCCTTTCATTACATGACGGCCTGGCAGCACTTTCAGCAAAGCCCGCTGAAGCGCTGGCTGCTGCCGCGGATTGGCTGCTTTAGTGTCGACCGCGAGGGAGCCGATGTGCGGTCCTTTCGCACGGCCGTGCGGATTCTCCAAACGAGCGACTACCCGCTCGTCGTGTTTCCCGAAGGAGAGATGTACCACCTGAACGATCGCGTGTCGCCCTTTCACGACGGGCCGGCAGCCATTCTCCTGTCGGCCTGCAAGAAGGCCGAACGTCCCATCGTGGCGATTCCCACGGCCATCAAGTATCGGTTCCTAGCCGACCCGACCGACGAACTCGAGCAACTGATGGAGGCGTTGGAGGAGGTGCTGTTCATCACCCAACGCCCCACCGCATTGGTCGACCGCATTTACCGACTGGCCGAGGCTCTGCTGTCGTTAAAAGAACTCGACGTTCTCGGCGGTACGCAACACGGAGAACTTCCCCCGCGAATCCGCTTCCTTACGAACCATCTGCTCGCGGAACTGGAAGAACGTTACGGGATCGCGGCCGGAGACCGGTCGGCTCCGCGTCGAGTCAAAGAGCTCCGTCGACGGATACTCGGCAAGATCCACGAGGCGAATGGAGACGGGGGTGAGACGGATGTTGGAGTGGATCCAGAAACGTTGGACGCAGACCTCGAACAGATCTTCCTAGCGACGCAGTTGATGTCGTACCCGGGCGACTATGTCGCGGAACTCGCCTCGCACGAGCGGATCGCGGAAACGATAGAGAAGTTGGAGGAGGATCTGTTGGATTCACCTTTGGGATATGTCAGCGCTCCACGCGAAGCAATCGTTGTGATCGGCGAGCCCATGGTGATCGATCGCGACGCGCACACGGTGACTGGCTTGACCGAAGATCTGGAACGTCGAGTTCAAGGGATGCTCGACGAACTAGCGACAGGCTAGCCGCGGCCGATGATGTAGCCGTGGGGGTCGACTTCGTCGCGGAGAATGCGGAGCTGATCTTCCGTCGGCGGTTCAGTCGTTGGCAGCGGGTCGGTGTGACTCAGTTCGAATCCTGTAGCGGCCCGCACTTGCTCCCAGCTGACTCCATCGTGCAGCGACTCCACTTGCATGCGGCAAGTCTCTTCGGCGAAGCCGAGCACGCCGAGATCGGTGATCACCTTGTACGGTCCTCCGCCGGGCGGCAATCCCGCCTCTTCGCGGGCGGCTGGACCAGACAAAAAACCGGGTGTAGTGACGAAATCTACTTTCTCGACGAACCGCCGCCGATCGTGCGGCGTGATGACCAACACTCGCCAGCAGAAGGAAGCCAAGTCGTTGGCTCCGCCGCTGCCGGGCAGCCGCACGCGCGGATGTTCGTAATCGTCGCCGATCATTGTCGAATTCAGATTGCCGTAAGCGTCGATCTGCGCGCCGCCCAGGAAAGTGTAGTCAGCCAAACCGCGCTGGCACGTTTCCATGACGTCGTTCATGCTGGTCGCCATCAGTCCGCGATAAAACGTTCTTGAGTCGCCGACGCTGATCGGCATCCGCGGCAGCTGCGGGCCGATACCGCCCGCTTCAAACATCAGCGTGAGATTCGGAGCTGTCGTTTTTTGAGCCAGCATGGCGGCGGCGCAGGGAGCGCCCGTGCCGACCACCACGACGGCTCCGTCTTCGAGCAGCCGGGCCGCGGCGCAGATCATCTGTTCGATCGGCTTGTAGTCGCTCATGGCTCCTCGTCCGGGTGCAGTTCCTGCCGGCGCAGCTCCGCCATCCTCGCCAGTCCGCCACAGAGATCGATGTACTGCGAAAAGTTCTCGACGCCGAACAGATACTGTTCCAGAAACCTCCGGTGTTCGTCGACGTCTCGCTCGACGTCGAGCCATTGACGGAGGTGCTGTTCGTCGGAGTAGTACTCGTAGGGCATGTTGCCGGGGAAGCTGCCGAAGGGAACTTCGCACACGGCGTCGACGCAGTAGCAGGGAATGACGGTGGCGGTCGGGTCGCTGCGAATCTCGTCGTTCGAAACGATGCGTTCGCAACTGACGATCAATCGCTTGGCGGCTCGCGCCAAGTAGTAGTCGCAGACCGACGTCCCGCGAATCCGACAGTTTCCGAACTCGTCGGATTCGTGAACATGCACGACGGCGACATCGGGCCAGAGCGCCGGCACGACCGTCAACGGTTCTTCCGTGTAAGGGCACTGAACTTGGCGAGCCGCGCTGCGATCGAACGTATCCGTTCCGGCCAGGCCGCGGAGCGGCAGAAACGGCACACCCATCGCCGCCGCCTGGAGACGGAGGGCGAGTGTGTAGTTCGTCCACTCGCAAAACTCCACTTCGCCGCTTTCGCTGACGCGCCTGCCGTGAGGCGACAGACCGCGAGCCTCCAGCCCGACGATGTAGGCGATATCGACTTGAGCCAGCAGTCGGCCGCGGCCCGTCTGATTACCCGCGCAGAGAATCTGGTAGTCGTGCGTCGCCGTGTGACCGGCGAACGCGAGGTTTTGTTTGCGTTGCCGCGCGATTTCGTGCAGCAGCGCGGTGGCGATGCGATCGCCGCCGAAGCCTCCCGACCCTAGATAGTCGCCGTCGTGAACCAGGCGAGCGACGGCGTCCGAAACCGAAGTGACCTTGTCGCGCAGCGTCTTGTCGCGATGGCGGAAATGTTCCCGGGCGGCATCGCAATCCGGTGGCGTGAACAGAGGTCCCCGACCCGCTTGGCTCACTTGTCAATCTCCTGCGGCGCGCTAGTCGATGGGACGCTGGTTCCACGGAATCGGCATCGACGGCGGCTGGCTTTGGTGTCGCTCGCGAACATCTTTCGGCCGCTGCCGATAAAACTCGACAAGGCCGGACAACTGCTTGACAGCTTCCTCGTACGCCAACTTGCCCTTCTCGGCGGTCGCCAGTTCAGGTTCGCCCATCACGCCGCGCGGGCTGTAGGTGCTGGTCCAAGACGTCAGCGCGGCGGCCCCCTTGGCGACCAGGTCGGTCCAAATGTAGGGGTTGCCGTCGTTCAACGTCGTGATGTGATTCTTAATCCGATCTTTGCGGACGTTGTCGCCGTCCAAGTAGAGGTAGAGTGAAGTCTCCAACTCGCAAGCGTGTGAGAACCCGCCCGGGAACTGGCTCTCGCGCCAGTTCGGCAGGAAGTCGGGATCGATGGTCAGCAAGTGCCACCAGGCGACGAGAATGCACTCGGCGTCGGTTTCCAAATTGGTGCGCCGCGCGGCGAGATCCAAGTTGGGCATATTGGATCCGTGGCCGTTCAGCAGAATGATCTTCTTGAACCCGTGGTAGGCGAGCGATTGCGTGATGTCCATCACCTGTTTGATGAACGTCTCGTAGTGCGTGTTGATCGTGCCGGGAAAATCCATGACGTGCCCGGTGTAACCGTATTGGACAGTGGGCAGGACCAGAAGCTGGTCGGGCATCGCCTCACCCACGCCGCGGGCGATTCCACCGGGGCACACCAGGTCGACGTCGAGCGGCAAGTGGTCGCCGTGCTGTTCGACGGCTCCGCAGGGAACGATACACACCTGATTCTGCTCGATCGCCTCGTTGATCTCAGGCCAAGTCAGCTTCTCGTAGCGGTATTCGGTAACGGCTCGACTGGCCATGGTAGCCCTTGCTCGTTGGTGGAAAACAGGATGACGACTTGCCAATGCGAGGCGCAGTATATATTGTCAGCCGGCCGTATGTTGTTCCGTCATCGTTACGAGCGGCGGTCGAGATGTTGACTGTTTTGATTCTCCACGCGTTGCAAGCCATTTCTCTCGCCACGGGCGTCGCCGCGCTGGCGACGCTGGCTTGGCAACACTGTCGGCGCCGCGCTGAGTCTTAGCTCGCACGCGGATACGCACCACAATGCCGTGTGGCGGTGGAGTACGACGATCGGAGGGAGATGAAGCGATGATCGACTTGAAGGGACACGCCGCGTTGATCACCGGGTCGACGAAGGGAGTCGGTCGATCGATCGCCGAATCCTACGCGCGAGCTGGCTGCCATGTGGTGATTCACGGTCGGGCGGTGGGAGCCGCGTCGGAGGAAGCTCTCCAAGCGTGCCGGTCGCACGGCGTCGAAGCTCACTTTGTCACCGGCGACTTGTCCGGCCCCACGGAAGCAGCGACCGCCGAGGTGTTTGACAACGCCCTCGCTGTGCGGCCCGACATCGACATCCTCGTCAATAACGCCGGGACGTATATCGATGATCCCTACCTGGAGCTGACGCACGACACGTTTGAGTACACGATGAGACTCAACGTCGCCGCGCCGTTTTTTCTGACGCAGCGGTTCGCCAAACACTGGATCGCCGCTGGCGTCGACGGGCGAGTCTTGATGATCGGCTCGATCAACGGACGGCTGGCGGAGGAAGTGCACGCCTGCTACGACACGTCGAAAGGGGCCGTCGAAGCGATGATCAAAACGTTGTGCGTGTCGCTCGCGCCCCACAATGTTCGCGTCAACGGACTGGCTCCAGGGCTTGTCCGCACACCGCTGACGTCGATCATCGACGAGAACGAGGACTTCGCCGATTGGATGGAACTGCATACGCCCAACGGCAAGGTGCCGCATTCGGACGTCTGCGGCGGCGGAGCCGTCTACCTGGTCAGCGACGACGCCTGGCATGTCCACGGGCAACTGCTGCTCGTCGATGGCGGCATGAGCGCTTGGCAGCAACCAGATATGCCGCCGCACTGGAAAAAGCGGTAACGCATCGCGGCGCCGGATCTTCCGTCGCGCGCTCTTTCGCCACGGTTTCCTGTCCAGCAGAGCGAAAACGGTCGAGAATGATCGCCTTCGTGAGGATCCGAGGTCTTGCTCAACCTAGCGCGGCTCGCTTTGGGTTTCTGTTATCTCATCTCCGGCTTGGCTAACATAGTGTCGGCGGCGAGCAGCGGGCGCACTCGAACTCGAACTGCGCGCTGCTTCGCTTGAGGCGGAATTGATTTGGAGATTTGATTGATGATGACGACACCGTCGCTGCAGAGATGTATCGGCAGCATCATTGTGCTGTTGTTGTTTTGCGCGACAGCGCGCGGCCAGCAAGACAGCGGCCAGCAAGACAGCGGCCGCCAAGACAAGCGCGACGCGGCGGCCGCCCAGTTTGATCGTGAGATCGCGCCGTTGATGGCGTCGTACTGTCTGGATTGTCATCGAGGCGTCAAGCCCGAAGGCGGGCTCGATCTCTCCCGTGGCGCGAGCGCCTCGCGGGGCGGAGAGTCGGGGCCGGCGATCGACGCGAAAGATCCACTCAACAGCTTGCTTTGGCGTCGCATTGTCGACGGTGAGATGCCGCCCAAAGAGAAATTGCCTGACGCGGATCGCGACAAGCTCAAACAGTGGATCGGCGCCGGTGCGAAGTGGGGGACCGAGGTGATCGACCCGTTCCAGTACACCACTTCGAAACGAGCTGGGTTCGATTGGTGGGCGCTGCAGCCGCTCAGCAAACCGGAACCGCCGGTTGTCAAAGCGCAAGATCAAGTCGCCAATCCTATCGATGCATTTCTGCTCACCAAACTCGAGGCGGCTCAGCTGTCGTATTCTCCGCAAGCCGCCCCGCGCGTGTTGGTCCGTCGTCTGCACTTCGATTTGATCGGCCTGCCGCCAACGCCGGAGGTGGTCGCCGCGTTTGAGAAGGACCCCAGCGAGGCCGCCTATCAGCAGTTGATCGCCGACTTGCTCGCTTCGCCCGATTACGGCGAGCGGTGGGGTCGGCATTGGCTCGACGTCGCTCGATTTGGCGAGAGTGACGGCTTTGAGCGCAACAACCCGCGAGAGAACTTGTGGCGTTACCGCGACTGGGTGATTGCCGCTCTCAATCAAGACATGCCGTATGACGAGTTTGTCCGTCAGCAGATTGCCGGCGACTTACTGAATCCGGGCGACGCCGACGGCGTCGCGGCGGTCGGTTTTTTGGTGTCGGGCGTGCACAACACGGTCGTTGGATCGAGTGAGTTCATGCGGCGATTGGCGCGTGAGGACGAGTTGGAAGAGGTCATCGGCGCCGTGGCTCAGACGTTCATCGGGCTGACGGTCAACTGCGCTCGATGTCATGACCACAAGTTCGACCCGATTCCTCAAGTTGAGTTTTATCGGATCACGGCGGCGATTGACGGCGTGGCTCACGGCGAGCGGGAAGTCGTCCGCGCCGTTGACCAAAAACGACTCGACCAACTGAACGCAGACATCGCTCGACTGAACGAGCAAATCGACGCTGTCGAGTCAACGGCTCGCCAAGACGTGTTGGCGGCGCGCAAAGACGGCAAGGCGAAGCCGGCTCCGGCTCCCCGGCCGCTGGCGCATTGGGATTTTGAATCGGACTTTCGCGACCGAGCCGGCTCGCTGCACGGCAAGCCGGTCGCCGGAGCCAAGATTGAGAACGGCGCTCTGCTCGTCGATGGCAAGACATTCGTCGAGACGGCTCCGTTGGAGAAAAAACTCGTTGAAAAAACGCTCGAGGCGACCGTGCTGTTGTCCAACTTGACGCAGCGCGGCGGCTCCGCGATCTCTGTCGAAACTACGAACGGAGTCGTCTTCGACGCCATTGTTTTCGGCGAGCGCGAAGTGACCAAATGGATGGCCGGCAGCAATGGGTTTGTCAGAACCGACTCGTTCCAAGGACCGGAAGAAAAGGAAGCGAAGGCGAAACCCGTACATTTCGCGATCGTCTATTCGGCCGATGGAACCATCACCGGTTACCGCAACGGAGTTCTCTACGGCAAGGCCTACAAGTCGAAGGGCGTCCAGACGTTTCAGCCGGGCTCGACGCACGTCGCCTTCGGCATCCGTCACAAGCCGGCCGGCGGCAACAAGATGCTCACCGGCAAGATCCTCGACGCCAAGTTGTACGACCGGGCTCTCTCGGTGGAGGAAGTGGCGGCGGCCGCCGGTGAAGGAGCCAACTACGTTCCGCTCAAACAATTGCTGGCGGCGATGACGCCCGAGGACCGAGCGAAACGGGCCGCCTGGGTCTCCCAACGCGACAAGCACAGCGCGGATCGAGACGCGATTCTGCGAGACGCCAAGTTCAAGGTTTACACCGTCGCGGCCCGCAAACCGGCCGCGAGACGGTACCTCCCGCGCGGCGATGTCATGAAGCCCGGCGAACAGGTGAAGCCCGGAGCGATCGCTGCGCTGGCGAATCTGAACGCCGATTTCGCGCTGGAATACGAATCGTCGGACCAGCAGCGGCGAGTTGCGCTGGCGAATTGGTTCACCGATCGGCAAAACGGACTTCTCGCCCGCGTGATTGTCAACCGTGTTTGGCACTATCACTTCGGCGTCGGTATCGTCGAGACGCCGAATGATTTTGGCTTCAACGGCGGCCGCCCTTCTCATCCGCAATTGCTCGATTGGCTGGCCAGTGAGTTTCAGAGGCAGGGGTATCGGCTGAAAACGCTGCACCGCATGATCGTGTCGACGAATGCATATCGTCAGCGGGCGCGGTTCGACAATGAGTCGGGTCGTGTGGACGCGGGGAATCGGTTGCTATGGCGCAAGTCGCCGTTGCGCATTGAGGCCGAAGTGCTGCGAGATTCGTTGCTGTTCGTCAGTGGGAAGTTGAACATGAAGCGAGGCGGACCCGGTTTCCGAGACGTCAAGGTTACACCCAACAACGGCACGACTTACTACACGCCGATTGACCGCGAGGACGAAGCGTTTCACCGCCGCACGGTCTATCGTTTTTCTCCGCGGGGAGGGCGCAGCGCGCTGCTCGACACATTCGATTGCCCCGATCCATCCTCGACTGCCCCTCGTCGAAACACGACGACCACGCCCTTACAGGCGCTCAGTCTGCTTAACAATTCATTGGTGCTTCGCATGTCGGACCACTTCGCGCAGCGAGTAAAAGACTCGGCGGGCGACAGAGTTTCGGCGCAGGTCGCCCAAGCTTACCAGTTCGCTCTGAATCGCAATCCCGATTCGGAGGAGCGCGAGTTGGCGGCGCAGTTTGTAACGGAGCACGGCTTGGCCGCGTTCGCGCGGGCCCTGTTCAACAGCAACGAGTTCGTGATGGTCGAATAGCGACGAAACTCACGAGAGCTTTTTAGGATCGAAGAGATGTTTGATGCAATCAACCGGCGCGATTGGCTCCAGTGGTCGACTCAGGGTTTGGGAGCGACCGCCTTGCTCTCGTTGCTGCGACAGGACGGATTGTTGCGGGCGGCTGACTCCGAATTGGCGGCCGGACCGCCGCCCAAGGCCAAGCGGGCAGTCCACATTTCGCTAGTCGGCGGTTTGAGCCACATCGATTCGTTCGATTACAAACCTGAACTCCAGAAGATGCACGGGAAATCGCTCAACGCGAAGGAGAAGCCCGACCTCTTCTTTGGCAAAGTCGGGTTGCTTCGGAAGAACGACTGGGAGTTCAAGCAGCGTGGCGAAAGCGGACTGTGGGTCTCAGAGATGTTCCCACAGATCGCCCAGCACGCCGACCTGCTGACCGTCATTCGCTCGATGACCACCGAGACGGCAAACCACACTCCGGCGCTGTTTGTGGCGAACAGCGGATTCCAATTCAATGGGTTTCCGTCGCTTGGCAGTTGGCTGTCGTTCGGGCTGGGAACGGAGACGGAGGACCTGCCGACGTTCGTCGTACTTCCCGACGAACGAGGCGGCCCCAACGGCGGCGCGTCGAACTGGACAAATGGTTTCTTGCCGGCTGTGCACCAGGGAGTCGAGTTTTCCGGCGGCGACCAGCCTGTCCGCGATCTCTTTCCCAGCCGACCGATCGCCGCCAACGTAGAAAAAGCCAGCCGCGCATTCCTCGAACGGGTGAATCGAAAACACCTCGAGCGTCTGGGAGGCGACGCCGCGATGGCGGCGCGGATTCGCAGTTACCAGTTGGCCGCCAAAATGCAACTCTCCGTTCCTCAAGTCAGTGACTTGTCCGAGGAGACCGAAGCGACGCGGCGGATGTACGGGATCGACGAAAAGGCGACGGCCGACGCCGGACGCCGGTGCTTGCTCACGCGCCGACTGCTTGAGCGAGGAGTGCGATTCGTACAGCTCTATTCCGGCGGACCGATCGCCGGCTCGCCGCGAGCCAGTTGGGACGCCCATGAAAGCGTCAAGGACAATCACGGTCTCGAGGCGAAGCGGATCGACAAACCTGTCGCCGCGCTGTTGAAAGACCTTCACCAACGCGGACTGCTCGACGATACGCTCGTCACCTTTACGACGGAATTCGGCCGGACGCCGTTTGCTCAATCCGCCGCGAATCAAGTGGGGCCCGGGCGCGACCACAATCGCTACGGATTCTCCTGCTGGCTCGCCGGAGCTGGTTTGAAGCCCGGAACCTCGGTCGGGTCGACCGACGAGATCGGTTGGAAGGCGGTTGACCGGCCGGTGCCCTGGCACGATCTCCACGCCACCATCCTCCACCTGTTTGGAGTCGATCACGAACGACTCACGTATTACCACAACGGTATTCAGCGACGATTGACAAACGTCCACGGTGATGTTGTCACTGAAGCGCTGACCTGATTGCCTACTCAACAACGTCGCTAACGAGGGAGATTGATATGCGATGCGGATTGTTCTTGATTGTCACTCTGCTGATCGCCACCACGGCCGCCGCCGAGAACTGGGGGCAGTTCCGCGGTCCCGCGTTCAACGGGTCGAGCCCCGAAAAGAACCTGCCCGCTTCGTTTAGCAAGACGAAGAACGTCGTCTGGGCGGCGGATCTTCCCGGAGCCAGCGCGGCGACACCGGCCGTTTGGGGCGATCGCGTGTTCGTATCGAGCACCGACGTCGAGACGAAGACGCTCGTGGCGCTCTGCTTCGATCGGCGAAATGGCGAATTGCTTTGGCGTCGAGATGTCGGAAAGGGCATCAGCCAGGATTCGCGCAGCAACTACGCCTCGCCGAGCCCCGCGACCGACGGCGAACGCGTCTACTTCTTCTATGGCACCGGCGACTTGGCCGCTTTTGATCTCGCCGGCAAAGAAATCTGGAAGAAGAACATCCAGAGCGACTACGGAGCGTTCGCCTTCTTGTGGACGTTCAGCACGAGCCCGCTACTCTACGACGGCAAACTGTACTTGCAGGTGTTGCAGCGGGACACGGCGGTCAGCGGCCGCGGCTTCACGGACAAGAAGAACGAATCGTATTTGCTGGCGCTGGATCCGCAGTCCGGCAAGATGCTCTGGAGACGCGTGCGGCCCAGCGAAGCGCGCTCGGAATCGCGGGAGGCGTTCAGCACTCCCGTGCCGCTTGAAGCGGGCGGCCGCAAGGAGCTACTGGTCGTCGGCGGCGACGACTTGACCGGTCACGATCCGGAAACGGGCCGCGAGCTGTGGCGGTGGGGGACCTGGAACCCCACGCGCATCGGCCACTGGCGGTTGGTGCCGTCCGCGGTGGCCGGCGACGGAGTGATTCTCGTTTGCGCGCCGAAACGCGACCCGATCTACGCAGTCAAAGCGGGTGGTAAGGGCAAGTTGACCAAGAACGCGCTGGCGTGGACCAGCGCTGAGAACCCGGAGCTGTCATCGGATGTGCCCAGCCCGGCTTTTGCGGACGGCGACTTCTTTGTGCTCAGCGACGTCCGCAAATCGTTGGCGCGAGTCAACCCTCGTAATGGGTCGATCAAGTGGCGGCTCCGAACGCCTGGCACGGCCAAGTACGAGGCGTCTCCGCTGGTTGCCGATGGCAAAATCTACATCATCAACTTTGTCGGCACGGTCGTGGTCGTCGACGCCAACAAGGGAGAGATCCTCAACGAGATCTCGATGGACGAGCCGGCCAATGACGCGGTGCGATCGGGAATCGTCGCCGCTCAAGGGCAACTGTTTATCCGCGCCAATCGAAAATTGTACTGCGTCGCCAAATAGTCTGTTGAGTCATTTCTGCAACTAGTTGAGGAGTCGATCGATGCGAAACGTCCTGCTCATCTTCGTCATTGCGGCAATCACTGTTTCACCTGCCTGGGCCGAGCCCCCCAAGGGTGACGGCTGGCAAACTCTCTTTAACGGCAAGGACCTGTCGGGCTGGACCTTGAAACTCGACGATCCGAAAGTCGCTGAGGGGATCTGGACGGTCAAGGATGGCGTTATCGATTGCCAACCCAAACTGCAGCCGCGCGGCGACAAAAGTTTGTACACAAAGCGGGCGTTCGGCGATTACCAACTGCACGTCGAGTGGCTCATCAAAGATACGCCGGGCTTCTACGACGCGCCCGTCGTGCTGCCCGACGGATCGTACAAACTGGATGGCGACGGCAAGCGGATTACGAAACGGATCGCCAACGCTGATTCGGGTATCTACAACCGCGGCTTCTCCAAGGCGCAGGTGAACATTTGGCGGTGGCCAATCGGATCGGGTGAAGTGTACGGCTATCGCAATGACGCGAAGCAATCGGCGGCCGTCCGCGCGGGAGTCACCCCCAAAGTGAACGCCGATCGTGGTGTGGGCGAGTGGAACACGTTCTTGCTCACCATGAAGGGCGATCGGCTCACGGTCGTCTTGAATGACAAAAAAGTGCTCGACAAAGCGCAATTGCCCGGAATCCCATCGCGGGGACCCATCGCTTTGCAGCATCACGGCGGCTTCGACGCGAAAGCCAAAAAATGGAATGGCGCGTCCAGTCTGGTGCAGTTCCGCAACATCTACATCAAAGAGCTTTGAGCGCTGTAGCTACGTTCGCCAGACGGTGGGGAATTGCGAAGGGCTTTCAATCAAACGAACCGCCTCCACGTTCTGGCGAACGTAGCCACAAAGCAAGTCGCCCGTCTCACTTTTTTGCGCAGGATGCCGCGACTGTGCGGGAATCATCGCAGCGAGATCATCGGCGGCGAACATAAACGGGGCTGCTCCAAGCGCGCTCCTGGTTGATCTGGGTCACTCGAATCCAGTACGGGTATTCACCGCAGTCAACCTGCGACTCATCGCAGTACTGGCCTTCAACATCAAGCGAACCGTCGAGCGGCTGTGGGCCGAGTTCGACAAAGCGATTGATGCCGTCACCGGCGAATCTTTGCGCCGAGTTCCGCACGTCGGCAAGTGTCGCCACAACTTCAATGTCTCCCGTAGAAATGGAAACCGTCGCGGCGTCGTCAGCGCCGGCGATCTCGAAGTTCGCTCCTGTCGAGTTGCCCGCCGTGTCGCCGCACCAGATAAGAGTTTGGGGATCGGCGAACTCCACCGTGTCGATGGGCGACTGTTGATTGACTTGTCCCAACGATCTCAATGCGCCCGAACTGACTTGCAATCTTCCCGACCAAGCGGCGCGCTGCAGTCGAGCCGTACCGCGACGCTGCGTACCTCCCCACAGGACGCGCAAGCGAACGACGTCAGTTTCATCATCTTCGCCCGACGCCCATTCGGACAACCGCCATTTCTGAATGACGTCCACGCCGCGCAGCAGTTCAATCGACTCGAGCGCATCGACGCCGCTGACACTCCACTTCATCGTCGGCGGCTGTTGAGTTTCGTACTCAGCCCCCAACGGATGGCCGTCCGCTTCAAACCACAGTCGGATGCGATCGGTGGCTCCGTAACACCGGCGCTGGTGGAGCGCCTCCCACAGCGCCTCTTTGGTAAGTTCCTTCGCGTAGACGGCGGTGAGTCCATTGCGAACGTTGCGAATCAAACGGCGGCCGGGGGCGCAAGCGCCGGGTCGGCCCATTACGCCATCGGTTCCCGCGGTGACTCCGACGCGATACCCGCGCTGCAGCGCGTCGAACAGAAACCAGTCTGAAGTTCCGTGGGTCGAATGGACTTCGCACAGTTTTTCAATCGCCGGCGCGTGCCAATCCAGATTCGTCGGCCGTCCGCCGGCGTGGATGTTCACCAGCACCGGCAAGTCCGAAAACGCCTCAATGAAATCGGTTCCAGTCGGTCGATCGGGCTCCGGGTCCTCGCTCTGTTCTTCAAAGAACCGCCCGCTCCGCCGCAGCGCGGGCTCGTCGTCGCGATAGAAGACATTGCGGTCGCCGCCGTGAACAGTCAGCGGGCTCCACTCACAACCCAAGATCGCCAAATACCGGCCCGGCTCGTCATGCGCTCGCGTGATTTCCCGCGTGCTCAGCCAATCATCGCGCGTGACGTAGTGGTCGTTGGCTTGATGGGTGATAAACTGCAGGCCTGCGCATTCGCGGCCGAACGTGTAGTGTTCGTCCAGCGTGCCGGCTCCGCACCCGATTTCGGTTTGCCCCGAGTGGAGGTCTCCCCAAAAGAGCCGTTGGGGCGGGGCGGTCGCGTGAACTCGCACTCGATTCGAAATGGCCGTCAGGTGACCGGCTGTCGCGCGGAGTTGCACTTCGCCGGTCCCGTGCGGCGTCCATTCGTAAGACTCAACCGGAAACCGATCACCGGGCTGCGCGGCTCCGACAGTATCATCAGCGGCGGCGGTGACCTCGGACGGTTGTGGAATGTTCGTGACGTTACCCCAAACGTCCTCCGCTCGCAGAGTCACTTGTTGAGGCTGTCCGCTCACAGCGTCGGCGGCGGTGACGAGACCGAGTTTCACAGCCTCGTCGGCGACGACTTCAAACGCTGGATTATCGACGAGTCGCGCGCGGCGATTGTCGCCGGCGTGATCGATCAACATCAAGAAATCGACATGCCGTGCGGCGCAGGTCGGCGCGTGCCAGCCCGGCGACCCGCCCGCCGTATCGCCGCACGTCACACAAACCTCATCACCTTGCCGCAAGCCGCCGCCCACGATTTTCACTTCCAGCATGTGGTGCCAAGGTTCGATACCGCCGATCCACTGATATCGCGGTTGAAACTGAAGACGACCGGCGGCAGTCGACCTCACAGTTGTGTAGCCTGGACTGCCTGGATCGTCGCACTGTAGATCTCCCCAATCGAACGGCCAACGCCAAACAACGATCAGTTTGCCGCCCGGCTGCACCCCGCGCTCGCCGATCTCGTAGCGGAACTCGACCGTTGCCGGCGTCGATACGCCGATGCGATCGATAGGGGAATGCCATCCCTTCCCGTGCTTGCGGCGGCGCTCGTCGTGACTCAAGTCCGGGTAGTGCAGGATTTCAGGCGGTCCGTCGCTCGTTCGGCTAGCGATCAACATTTGTCAGGTTTCGCCGGAAGGTCGTCAAAGAAAACGGTCATTCTAACCGTTCGTCGAGTCGCGCGGGCGGCGCTTCGAATCAGCCAAAAGATCGCGCGCGAACTTTCATTCTGTATTCAGATCGCCCACAATGTCGGCTCGCACAACGAAAGAATCGATGTGGAGATCTCGCATGGCGTTGCTTCGTCACTTGGCGATTCGCTGCCGCGACATGGAGAAGTCTCGCGACTTTTACCAGAATGCAATCGGCTGGCAGTTTGTAGATTATCGCCCCACGCGCGAAGGCGTCGATCTAAGTGACGGCGTTAACAACATCACGTTGCTGCAGCAGCCCGCCGGCTTGCAGCGCCCGCCGCTCGAAGAGGGCAACGAGTACATCCACTTTGGCGTCATCGTCGACGATCTCCAAAGCTGTTGGAGAAGATGTCGAGAGTGGGGAGCCGAGATTTGCGCATCCAGCGTCAAACAGCGCGCCAAATCCGGTCTCGACGAACCGCCCGAACATTCCTTTAAGGTGCTCGACCCCGACGGCAACATTGTCGATGTGACGGCCAATTGGGAAGAGTGGCGGGGTGTGACAATACAGAGAGACGATTAGCGGGCATCGTGACGCCGCGACTCTCGACTCACTCCACCACCGGACGCTAGAGATTTCAATTCATGGCGAAAGACAGCAAACCACACGCTCTTTCTCAGAGCCAATGCTGGATCATCTTGGCGACCGCGTTCCTCGGCTGGGCGTTCGCGGGCGTTCACATGTCCATCACCGGATTAGTGATGCGTGTGGGAGTCGCCGACCTGGCTCCCACCGGTTGGGAGGAAAAAGTCATCGGGCAGTGGTTTGGTTTCCTCGTCTGTGCTTTTCTTTTCGGTGCGGCAGTAGGCGGATACGTATTCGGTTTCGTGGGAGATCGGATGGGACGCGCTCGCGCCATGGCGATCAGCATCCTCTGCTATTCGGTCTTTTCCGGCGTCACGTACTTCGCGCAGTCGCCAACTCAATTGCTCGTGCTGCGGTTTCTCACCTGCATGGGGATCGGGGGCATGTGGCCCAATGGAATCGCTTTGGTCTCCGAAGCGTGGCCCAACATTTCGCGGCCATTCTTGGCCGGAGCGATTGGCACGGCCGCCAATGTTGGGATCTTTGTGTTTGCATTGCTGACGGTGTTCGTTCACGTAACGCCCGATGATTGGCGGTGGACCATGCTCGTCGGAACGTCACCCGTCGTACTCGCCCTGTTTGCGTTCTTCGCCGTTCCCGAGTCGCCCAAATGGCTGGATTTACGAGATCGGCAAACTGCGGACTCGTCGATCGCAGGGGCGGAGAAAGCCTCGATGTACGAGATTTTCCAACAACCTCTGCTAAAGACGACTCTGGTCGGAATCATGCTTGGCGCGGTCCCCTTGTTCGGCGGCTGGGGCGTGAGCAACTGGGGCACTGCGTGGGCCAGTGAGGCCGGTGACAAGCCGGCCACGAAAGCAGACGCGCCGGCCGAGCAACCCGCGGTTGCCGGGCAGCCAGCCGCCAAACCGGACCCGGCGCTGAAATCGTGGACCGTCATCTATCGGTCGCTGCCGGGGTCGTTCAGCAGCTTGCTGGGCGGAGCTTTGGCGTTTTGGTTGGGACGAAAACGCAGCTACCTGATCTTGTGCGTCTGCGCGTTGATATGCACACAGATTCTGTTCCGCGCCGAGTCGCCGCACACGGACACGTTTAAGTACGCGACCATGGGGCTGGGGTTCTTCAGCGGGTTTTTCTTTGGCTGGCTGCCGCTCTGTCTGCCCGAGATGTTTCCCACTCGCGTCCGCTCGACTGGAGCGGGCGTCAGCTTCAACTTCGGCCGCATACTCACCGGGATCGGTATTCTCGTTTCGGCGTACGCTTTGCGGGCGATGTTCGAGGGCAACTACGCGACGGTCGGGCAGATCTCGGGATTCGTCTACGTCATCGGCATGGTGGTGATCATATTCGCACCCGACACCAGCAAGAGCTTGCTGGAAGAGTGAGTTACGCGAACAACTCTTCGCAAACTCGCGCGTGCTCGACGCCCGTCAGCCGTTCTTTCAGCCCGTTGCGTTCGACAAACAGCTGCTCGTGGTTCAGTCCCAACAGATGGAGCACGGTGGCGTGCCACTCCGTGACGCTGATCTTTCCGTCGACGGCGGCGAATCCCAACTCGTCGGTCTCGCCGTGTACGTAGCCGCCCTTCACACCGCCTCCGGCCATCCAACTGCAAATCGCGTTCTTGTTGTGATCGCGGCCCGCCTTGTTGGGGTCTTTGTCGGAAGGCAATTGAGCGATCGGCAAACGGCCGATTTCACCGCCCCACAGGATGAGCGTTTCGTCCAACAAACCTCGCTGCTTCAGGTCTTGCAGGAGCCCGGCCACGGGTAAATCGGTGCGGTCGCAAGCGGACTTCAGCGAGGTTCCGATGTTGCTGTGCGTATCCCAGATCTGGGAGTTGATAAACAGCTGAACGTACCGCACACCGCGTTCGACCAACCGGCGAGCGATCAGGCAGCGGCGGCCGTAGGAGTCGGTCGGCTCTTTCCCGACGCCGTACATGTTCAGCGTGGCCTGAGTTTCCTGGTTCAGGTCGAGCGCGTTGCTGGCCTCCAGTTGCATCCGCGCCGCCAGCCGATAGGTGGCGATTCGCGCGTCGAGTTGATTGCGGCCGGGACGCTCCGCTTGATGGAGCCGATCGAGGTCGTCAATCAGCGTGCGCTCCAACCGATGGATCGAATCGGGCTGCTCAAAATCCGGCCGCAGGTTGAGCACCGGCGATCCCTTCGCGCGAAAGCGCGTGCCTTGGTAGAGCGGCGGCAAATACCCGGACTGCCAACTGTCGATCCCGTTCACCGGTAATCCCAAAGGATCGTCGAGCACGACATAGGCTGGCAGGTCCCGGTTCTCACTACCCAACCCGTAGCAAATCCACGACGCCATCGCCGGCCGTCCGATGAACTCACTACCCGAGTGGATCTTGTAGATCGCCGGCTCGTGGGTGAGATTCGTGGTGTGCATCGAGCGGATCAGTGTGATCTTGTCGACGTGTTTCGCCAGCTGCGGCATCGCGTCCGACACTTCGATCCCCGAATCGCCGCGCTTGGCGAACTTGAACGGACTCTTCATCAATGCGCCGGCCGCTTCAGGGAATTCGACTTCGCCGGCGATCTGACTGAAATAGTCTTCGCCATGACGCTTGTTCAACTCCTCCTTCGGATCGAACAAATCCATTTGGCTCGGACCGCCATTCATGAACAGCTGGATCACCGCCTTGGCCCGCGGCCGGTGGTGGCCCGGCTTCGGCTTGAGGTCTAGCGTCCGCGGCTGTTGCGGCGCGGCGGTGACTTCCTCCCTCAGCAGGTTCGTCAGCGCGGCCGCGTACACGCCGGCGCTCATCGAGTGCAGCCAAGTCCGGCGGTGAATTTGCTGAGTCGAATTCATGAGTTTGTTGAGCAGGCGTCGTGTTGCGGTCGGTTCAACACCATTCAGTCAATATAAAGGAAGGCGGCCGAGTTCACGATCGCGTGGCAAAAGTTCGCCAATGCGCGCTGAGAAATCTCGGCGTCCGGCAACTGCTTCGAGTCAGCGGTCAACTGCTTGCGCCACTGCTCGCGTAAATCGGTCACCGCTTTGACACAAACCGGCTTCTCGCGGGGGCTCGGCGGGCGAGACAAAGCGATGAGGAATGCGCGTTGTACTTGCCGCCCCGGCTGCTCACCGACCTCGTCGCGAACTCGCCCGGCGAAACTCTCGGCCAGTGCGAAAATCGTCTTGTTGTTCAACAAATGCAAGGCCTGCGGCGCGACGATCGACGAATCTCGCTCCAGGCAGTTGGGGCTCATTTGCGGTGAGTCAAAATTCTCGAGCAGAGTCGGCATCTGCGTGCGGCGATGTTGAACGTAGACGCTGCGGCGATACGAGCCGTCTTGCGGCTGCACGATGACCAGCCCATCGCCGCGAGCTACGACGGCGTCCGGTTTGCCGAACGGAGTTTCCCGCAGCAAGTCGGCGGTCTGAATCAGAGAATCGCGGATCGTCTCGGCGTCCATCCGGCGAAGCCGCCGTCGCGACAGCCAGATCGCCCGCGGATCTTTCTGTTCACTCACTTTGTCACCGCGAGATCGCTGGCGGTACGCGTGCGACGTAACAATCAACCTCTGGATGTGTTTGATGCTCCAGGACGATTCGACCAGTTCGACAGCCAACCAGTCGAGCAACCGCGGATGGGACGGCCGCGCGCCGGCGACGCCAAAGTTTCCCGGTGTGCTGACCAAGCCGATTCCAAAGTGAGCTTGCCAAATCCGATTGACGATCACTCGCGCGGTGAGTGGGTGGTTGGGTCGGGTCAGCCATTTGGCGAGTGCCAGGCGGCGACCGGTCGCTCCCGGCTGCGGCGGCCGCACCACTTCGTACGAGCCGTCGTCCAGCACGTCCGGCACGCCGGGACCTATCAGGGCGCCTGGAGTCAAGTAGTTGCCGCGCCGCAGCACATAGGTGGGCGACGGTTCGCCGCGGGCCCACAGGGCTCGGATCATCGGCTGCGGACGACGACCTGACTCGGCTTCCTTGATCCGCCCCTCGAGCTCCTTCTTGTCGGCGTCGTCCGCCGCCAACTGCTTTTTCAGTTCGGCGACCCGAGCGTCGATCCGGTCCTCGTTCTGCTTCCACCGCGACCGTTCGAATTCACTGACAAAAGGCAGCCGCCGCTCCTCCGGCTTGAGCCAATCGTGCTCATCCAACGCGCCCTTCAGGGCCGCCGCGAGGCGATAGTAGTCGCGCTGCGGCAGTGGGTCGAACTTGTGCTCGTGGCAGCGAGAACATTGCAGTGTCAATCCCATGACACCCGAACCCAGTATCTGAATCTCGTCGGCGATGACTTCCAACCGGTCGGGCACGAAATTGGTGATGCCCGCGAACGTTCTGTCTGGAGCCGTGCGGAGAAAACCGGTCGCGACCAGGTTGTCGTACAACTGCTCGTCAATCACGGGCGCCTTTTCGTAGTTGGCCAACTCATCGCCCGCGATCTGTTCGTGCAGAAACCGATCGTACGGTTTGTCCATGTTGAATGATCGAATCGCGTAGTCGCGGTAGCGGTACATGTTGGGGCGAACGCGGTCCTCGTTCTGCGATCCTTCCGAATCCGCGTACCCGGCGACGTCCAACCAAATACGTCCCCAACGCTCGCCGTAGCGAGGCGACGCCAGCGCTCTCTCAACCATCTGCTCGTAGGCCGTCGGATGCTCGTCCTCAACAAAACTTTGGATCTCAGCCGGCGTCGGCAGTAATCCGAGCAAGTCGAGGTGCACGCGGCGAATGAGGACACGGCGGTCCGCTGCGTCGGCCATGCGCATCCCGCGGTCCGCCAGCTGCGCCGAGGCGAACGCGTCGATGGGATGTCGCGCGGCGGACCCCGGTGGTAAGGGGCGACGAGGCGCGACGAACGCCCAGTGATTGCGCAATTCGTCCGAGATCTCGACCGGCCGTTCCGGCTCGGCTTCCTCCGCGGGCAGTCCACTGGCGATCCACTGCCGCAGCAATCGCAGTTCATTGTCCGGCATCGGCTTAACGCTGACCTTCACCAATTCTCGCCGCGGCGGCATCTCCTCACTCACGATCCGCTTGATCAACAGGCTCTTGGACGGATCGCCCGGAATCACGGCCGGACCGGACTTGCCGCCGCGGCGAATCGACTCCCCCGTGCGAAGGTCCAAGTCAGCCTCGCGACGCCGCGCGCCGTGACAGACTGTGCACCGCAGCAGCAGAATGGGAATGATGTCGTGCTGGGTGACTCGGCGAACGAACTTGGGATTGGCGAACTGAGCGCCGCCGGCGATCCACTTCTCAATGGACTCGCGCTCCGCCGCCGTCAACTGGGGAGCGTCCGGGGGCGGCATTTCGTCGGTAGCGATTCGCTCCCACAGTAAGCTCTTGTCCAGATCGCCGGCCGCCACGACGACGCCGGAATCTCCTCCCCGCAACAACCCTTGTGGACTCGCCAACTCCAGCCCGCCCTTGGCGTCGGCTCCGCGGTGGCACTCTACACACTTGGCCTTCACGATGGGTTGAATGTCGCGCTCGAATTTCAATTTCGAGTCGTCAGCCGCTGCAGCGGAGACCCCTGAAGCGACGATCAACACGGACAGGCATAGCGAGCGGGGGGTCATGCGATCGCGTTCATGGCTCAAGGGTGGGATGCAGTTGAGCATTGGGAGTGATGGTGAACTGGCTTGGTGGCCCAGGCGGAACACCATTTTCCGTGCCCACAGCCGGAAACGCAAATCCGAACCGGCGTCGCGGGCCGAGATTCAGCGGGCTGGCCGAAAACCAACGTCCAGCCAACCTTCAGTTGCGGGCTGGGAGTGATTCTTCGAAGGTGCGGATCTGTTGTCATGGGGGGTGACTACTTTCGCTTGTCGAATCAAATCGCTGGGCGGAAGTAATTGGAGCGTCCCCCCGGTCGCGACTTCGTCACGAAGTCGTGCCCGCAGGCACGATCTACTTGCGGGCCAACCCCTCCCGCTGGTCGCTGATCTCTGGTGAAATGACGTCTTTGCCGAAGCGGTAGAATGCATCCGCCATCTCGCGCTAGGTCGTTCGACCCGACATGGAAAAGCTGTTCAATAGACTGCCCAGCCTGCGTTGGCCGTTGGCCCTCCTCCTGGTCGCATCGGCTCCGTTTGCCGCGTTCGGAGGGTGGCGAGCTTGGAGCAACGTACTGCACCAGCGTCTTGTTGAAGAGTTGCCCGACGATTCGGCGGCGGCCGCGTTGAAGGAGGCGTTCGGCGAGTCGGAACGTCTGGTCATCCGATGGGACGACTGCCGGCTCAACGACCCGCGCATCGACGCGTACAAACGCGCCTTGTTAGCGGCCTCCGACGACCGGTCCGCTTTCTTCCAGGAGGTCATCTCGGGCGGCGACGTCAAAGCGATTCTGACCGACGGACGCATGGAACTCGGCGACGACGAGATTCGGCGGCGGATGGCCGGTTGGATTCTCGCGCCCGATGGCGAACAGACCGTGTTGATCGCGCTGCTCGCGCCCGCGGGAGTTTCCGATCGCCGCGGCGCCGTGGAATTCGTCTACGCGGCTGCCGATTCCGTCGACGGACTGGCGGCCGACGACTTGCAGATCGCCGGGCGAGTTGTCGAACAAGTGGCGGTCGACGACGCCCGGAAGTCGTTCCTGATGTTCCTGCATCTTCTCTCCATCGGCATATCGTTCCTCGTCGCGATCGCCTGCTTGCGCAGCTTGAGAGCCGCCGCCGTAGTCTCGTTCGTGGCGATCTATAGTGAGTTGCTGAGCCTGGCGTCATTCGATTTCGCCGGTCTGATCTTCGGGCCGCCGATCTACGCGGCCGCCACGTTTTCGTTCATGTGGTCGATCGCGATCGGCGTGCACTGGGTGCAAGTCTACCGCCAGGAGTTGCGCGACGCCGAACAGCTGGACGCGGCCGTGCGAGCAGTGCGAGTCGTGCAGTTGCCGACCGCTATCAGTGCGATTGCGATCGTGGCGGGAATCTACTGGCGAGATTTCGGCGAGCTGCAGTTGTACGCATCGTTTTGCTGTGCGGCGACGCTGATCGGCGCGATCGCCACAATGGTCTTCGTGCCCGCATACTTTTCCATCTGGCCTCTCCGCGTCAGACGGCCCAATGTTCGTCGCGGTTACGCCGCCAAGTCGAGTCCGTACGACGGCTGGGTCAACCGCGTACAACGATTTCGCTGGATCGTGATACCCGTCACCGCTTTGGGCCTGGTCGCCGGCGGCGAGCAGATTCGGCGACGCCGGACGAGCGGCGACTTGGGCGATCAGCTCCGTGAGTCGAGTGCGGTACGCGCGGACACTGCAAAAATCGAAAACACAACAGGACCGTCGGCGCACGTCGCGATACTCGTCAGCTTTCCAGCCGCCGGCGGGCGAGATCAGCTGAGCCAGTTCCGGTCGATTCAGCGACTGCACGACCGCATCGAAGGACTCGACGACGCGTTCGTGGCTTGGAGCGCGGCGAACGTCGCGCCGCCGGCTCCCGAACCGGGTGGAGGCGTCCGCCAGATCGCCCGGGCGGCCGCGTTTCGGCGACGACTGGATGAGAACCAGCGGGCCCTGGGCGGATTTCGGAATGTGCGGCGCGCCGACGATGCGGCGCACTGGCGGATAACGCTCCACCTGCCAGCGCGGTACGGTGACATCGACCTCGCCGCCCGCCTCCGCGCTGAAGCCGGACGAAGTTTGGAGTCGGGATCCGCTGGCGACGAGTGGCGAGTCTATATCTCGAATTCATCCAGCCCGCTGAGTGGCGAGTCGGAAGTCGAATCGGCGCAGCTGAATTCCTACTTTTTCGCGGCTCCGCTGGTGGCGAGTTTGTTCTTCTTGCTGGGTTTTCGCAGTCTGCCGTGCGGCCTGCTGGCCCCCATCCCGCTCGCTCTACCCTGCGTATTGGTTTTCGGTTGGTGCCAATGGCGGGGATCCACAACAGCCGCCGAAGTCGACCTCGCGGCGTTCGTGGTGTTCGCCGTCAACGCATTTTTCACAGCGCAAATGATCGGCTCTTTCCGCCGCCGAATGACCGCCTCCGATCAACGGGACATCCGAGCGGCGGCGGCCGCTGCGTGTGGAGAAGCGGGCACAGCGGCGCTGCTGACGGCGCTGATTTGCGGCGTTGGAATTCTGTCGCTGATGTTCAGCCCGTTTGCCGCCGTGCGACAATTCGCCACCTGCTCGATCGCGCTGTTCGCCGCAGCGCTAGGCAACATTCTGATCGCTCTCCCGGCCGTGCTGCTCAGTGGATTCGGCAAACGCATCGGTTGATTCGACCATGGGTTGGGAGGACCGCGCGATGTCGTTTGGCCGGAACTCGGCATTCGCGGCATTTAACCCCTTCAACCTCGCCTCGCCTCGCCTTAGACTCACCTGCTGGCTATCGGTACGATCACTCGGGACATCCACCCATGCGGGCTCTTCTGCCAACCATCGTGGCGACCGCACTGGTCTTCATCTGGACAGCGATGTCGCGGGGGCAGGACCCGCGACGGTTCTTGCCTCGAGAAACTCACGCCGTCGCGGTTGTCAGCGACTACGCGGCCGCTTCGCGGTTTTATCAACCGCGACAAGGATGGATTGAACGATTCGGATTGACGCAAGGCGCGTTGGCCAATGGAGTGCGTGGAATCTTGCTGCGAGCCGGCGTGTTGTCAGCGGACGGCCGGACAGTTGAGCTCGTGATCTTTCGAATGGCGAACGAATCGGCCGCTCAATCGCTGGTCGTATCGGCCGGTGAAACGTTGCAGCAACGAGGCGCGCAACGCGTGGGCGAGTCGAAGGCGGGCGAGCCGGCCGTTTGGAATTTCGCGCCGGACGAGCAAACTCCCACCGGACAGATCGCTCTCCATTCGCTCGACGGCTGGGTGATCATCGCGGACCACGCCGCCGCCGTCGCCGACGTCGCCGCTCGTTACCCGGACGGCGAGGGAGGTTGGCTTTCGCAACAGAAGCCGCGGGCGGCAATCGAGTTGGTCAAGCAAACCAATCGAGGCGACGTAACGCTCGAGTTGTTTTGGTATTTCGATCCCTTCCGCGCGCTGACTCAGGCCGCCAAGTTGCGCACCGACATGCCGATGGTCCAGGAGACTCTCCGCATCGCCCAACGCCACGGGCTGTTGGATGTGCAAGCGCTAGCTGGTTCGGTGCTGATCGACTCCACCGGCCGCGAGTCGGCCCGCAGCGCGGCGCTGGCGCCGACACCCCTGCGGAGCAGCCTGGCGATGCTCAATGCGTTGCAACCCGCGGAAACGTGGAACGCGCCGCCATGGCTCTCTGGATCCAATTCGGCCATCATGCTGCACGGCGACGTTCCCAACGCGCTCGCCCACGTCGACAAACTCTTCGATGACACTTTCGCTGACGGAGTCGAAGGCACGTACGTGCAGATGTTAGCCGACTTGAAGGACCCCGCGGGATTGAACATCGACCTCAACAAAGAGCTCTTCGCGCGGCTGGGGCCGCGGGCCTACTTGATTCACGGAGCGCACACAGCCGAGCGACCGGCTCCGTTTGCGATGGCGTTCGAAACCGACAAGCCGCAGCAAGTTCGCGCGGCGATTCGCACGCTAATGGTCGACGATGAAGAAGCGAAGAAACAGACCATCGACGGCGCGGTCGGCGAGTTATGGGTCGCGCCGGGAGTCAACACGGATGAGGATTTTGTGTTGGGGGCGATCAACAATCTCGCCCTGTTCGCAAATGACGCCGAGTGGCTCGCCTCACTGTTCCAACAGCGCGAAGATCCTTGGGCTAGTCGCATGCAGATCCAAGAGGCGACGAAACGGTTAGTCGCCGGCCGGTCGAAGCCTTGCGGCTTTGTCCTGCGGGCGCCCGAAAACGACCCAAAACATGAACGGTCACCCTTAGCTCTATTCTTCCGCCGCCCCGACCGCTGGTGGAGACTGCAAGCGGCGGAGCGCGACCGCCGCGTGCTCGAGAACCTCGTGCCGGCGTTCTCCCATCACCGGGTCGTCGCGCTTTACCGTGAATCCGCCGGGTGGATCTTTGTCAGCCACTCTCTGCCCGCTCGCGCCAAGGAGTAACCGTGGCAATAACGATTCGTGCGGCGAGTCGCTCGACGCGCCATCTCGTTCGAATTGCCGCCGCGACCGCGCTGTTCGCGTTGGCGGTTACCGCGTTTGCGACATCGGCCAACTGCCAGCCAATTCGGCCGGCCGAGGGCGGATCCGAATCGCAGTCGAGCGCTCGCCTCGCCATCGCGCGCGAAGTTGAACGAGCTCGCGGCGGGTTCCGATCTGCTCGGCCAGCCGACATCGTCGCGCTGCGAGCTGCGCTGCACGACACGGCGGCGAAGTGGCTGTCGCGCGTCCGCAGCCGAGCGCCGACCTCGACTCTGCGAAACGATCTGTCCGACCGATGTGAACGTTCGACGGAAGCCAGTCGCCCCGTCTCGGACGAACTCCGCTTCTGGACGCTCTCCCGAACTCGCACGGCCCACGCTATCTCGCAACTGGGCGATCCGCGCGACGGCGAATTGGCGTATCAGCATCTCCGCGCGATCGATCGCTTCATCGGCGCTCTGAAAAGCCAACAGCCGTCCGGGCCGCGCCTGCACGCCGCCTCGATCGCCGAACTCGCCGCCATCTTTCGGGTCGACGGACCGCCGCTGAAAAGTCGCCAGCGGCGGCGCGTTGGCGAGATCGTCGACCGGTTGCAACGCGGCGGGCAAAGCCAACGTCTCACCAATGCGCTGGCGGATGCGTTTTCCAAGCCGAATGTCATCGTGCGGATTCCGAGCCAGGCGTTGGCGAATCTCGAGTTGCGGAAAATCGATCGAGAATTCTCGATCAGCCGCCGCGTCAACGGAGCCAACGTCCGGGGAAGAGGAAAGCTGGAAGCCATGCCCCAGTTCCGACTGCGCGATGACGAACGGAGGATCGCGATCAATCTGCAGATCGCGGGCAAGGCGACGGCCGACACAGCCGCTCGCCGCAGCCGAGTTCATGTGGAGACCTCGGGCACCTCGTCGTTCACCGCCGCCACGGCAATCTATTTCGACGGTCGCGAGCTGACAGTGGAGCCGTTCCGATCATCCGCCCAACTCCAGCTGGAAATCGAACGCGTCCTATCTCAATCGCTGCTGGCCGTTCGTCGCCGCCGCGCATTTCAAGTCGTCTACTCACGCCACGAGGAAGATCGCTTGGCGGCGGAGCGAAACACTGAGCAGCAATTGAACGAGGCGTTCGATCGCGACGTCGGAATCGCCGTCGGATCTCTGCAAAGCCAATTCGATTCGGCTGTCGTTCGACCGCTGCTGTGCTCAGGAGTCTGGCCGGCTACCACTTCCTGCCGCGTGAGCGAGGGCGTGGGAATCTGGCGGCTTCACCTGTCCGCTCCACACCAGTTGTCCGCGCCGACGGCTCCGCCCCCATCCGATGACGGCGCCATTCAATTCCAGGTCCACGAGTCTGCGTGGAATAACTACGCAGCCGTCATGGCCGGCGTGAAAACCGAATTGGGCTCCGCGCTGAGGAGGTTTGCGGCCGCTACGCCGGCCGACGCGCAGCCAGGCAGCGGAGAGGTTGTGATCCGCTTCGCCGATGTCGATCCGGTTTACTTCGAATTCGCCGGCGACCGAGTGGCCGTGGTGTTGCGCGGTGTCGAGTTTCTGGAGCGCGGTCGACGACTGCCAGGAATGGACCTGAGATTGATCTACCGAGTTTCCACGGATGAAGCGTCGTCTCGCCTGCTGCTCGAGAAATCGACAGCTGTTCCGCCAACGACACCTGACGGCGAGCCCAAGCGGTTGGGGATTCGCGGCGTCGCCGCCCGCCGCATCCTGGAAAACTCTCTGGCAATCAACGCACCGCGCATCTTGGATCTGCAACGGATCGTCACCAAGAACGTTCCTTTGACGCTGACCATCAACGGCTCCGATCACGGTTGGCTGACGTGCGCAGTCCGCGGTGGTTTCACCGATGATCGATTGTCCGATGACCCGATGACTGATGACCCGATGACTGATGACCAACGCAAGCCACCCCTTGAGACGAGCCGTCCATGAAGCGACACCTTTGCGCATCACTTGTAATCTGTTTCTCAGTTCTCTCGGTATACTCCGCACAATCGCCGGCGGCGGCCGACACTCCGTAACAACTCGGCCAGCACGTAGATGGGATTCGCCAGAATCCCCTGTTTCAGTTCAATCGTCAGCCGGACTTTTGATCAGGACTTCTGGGCTTGTCATTACCCACATTTTTGGCCGTAGGCCAAATTCACCGTAGCCTGGGGCAACGCCCCAGGAACAATGCCCACATCGGCGAACGCGCGCGAGCATTTTCGCGCCGAGCGCCGAATCAATTCCATTCTTGGCTGTAGGCCAAATTCACCGTAGCCTGGGGCAACGCCAATTCTGAGCCGGACTTCTGAGCCGGACTTCTGGCGAAGTCCACTACGTAACAACTCGGCCAGAGCGTAGAGGGGATTCGCCAGAATCCCCTGTTTCAGTTCAATCGTCAGCCGGACTTTTGATCAGGACTTCTGGGCTTGTCATTACCCACATTTTTGGCCGTAGGCCAAATTCACCGTAGCCTGGGGCAACGCCAATTCTGAGCCGGACTTCTGGGCCGGACTTCTGGCGAAGTCCACTACGTAACAACTCGGCCAGAACGGAGTGGGATTCGCCAGAATCCCCTGCTTCATTTCAATCGTCAGCCGCAATTCTGAGCCGGACTTCTGAGCCGGACTTCTGGCGAAGTCCACTACTTATCGGGAGCCTCGTACAAGTCGGTGGTCGGGTAGATGGCGTACCAGCCGTACCACTCGGCCTGGAGACCGTCGACGAGCGGCAACCGCGATCCCTGCAGCGGACCATCGATGAAATAACCGGCGGCGTTCAGCCGCGATTTCGTCGCCCCGTCGCGCAACTGACCGTCCTCGCCTTTCTCGATGTCGATCGTCCGGCCCTCTAATCGGCGAACGAAACCAGCGGCGCTTCGCGTCAACTCATCCGCGATGACGACGATCGGCTGGTCGCCAACGGTGTCCTGAGTCCAACCGTCGCCGTTCGCCAGCGCATCGATCGGGTAAGCCTTTTGCTTCCCGCCGTGGGTTACGCCATAAACCAGCGCGTGCAACTCGAGCCGGTCATCGCGCGACTGAATCGTCGAGAGAAACCCGCTGGGGAAAAAGTACCGCCCGCGGCGAGCGTTTTGCGCGGGAAAGTACTCGTCGGCGAACTTGGGATCCTCCGCCATCACTTGCGTGTTCGGGTGATCGCGACGCCATTCGCGCCACAGCACATGGCGGCCGCTAATGCGTTTGAGTTTCGCCCCCTGGAGATCTCCCTCAACACACTCGCCCGTCACGTGCAACCAGTGCGACCTGGTTTTCCGATCGTACAGCACGGCCGTTCCCTGCCAGATTCCATGAAAACCAAACTCCAGCCGCCGCCCTTCCCAACGCGGGTCAAGGCCGACGCCCGATGAACAGATGACGCAGTAGGTGACTAGCAATGGCGTTTCGCCCACCTGATCGTTGATCGCGTGGTGATAACTCAGAGCCCGAATGCTGTAAGCGCGCGGCTGGCCGTCGATGACGAACCCCAACACCTCCTCTTCGTCATCCAGAAACTCAGCCTCGTCCGCCGCCACAAACTGAGGGCGATCAGCCGTGATGAACTGATCCTCCGAGCGGTTGAACCGCGACTCGGCAAAACGTTCGTCCGGCGTTTCGTTGGCGGGATCGGTCGCCAATTGGGGAGCCGATTCGGTGACTGCCGCCACGACAGCTCGCAGTGCGGACGAATCCTGCTCGCCTTGAGGCTGGTCGTCTTGAGGCCCGCTCGCCGCCGGGTCCCCGCCGCAACCGGCTAGCATGACGATTGAAAACGCCATGCCCGCAAATGGCGCGCGTCGATGGGAGTTCGATTGCCCAGAAAGATGGTCGGCGAGTGCCCGATACATCGCTGTCTCGTCTGTCCGCGGGAGGCTGAGGAATCGGCGGCGTCAACGAGAGCATTTTAGCCGCACTACCAGCCGCCCACAGCCTCCACGTCGAAATCCAAATGGTGGGTGGCGACGGATGCGAGCGCATGAAAAACGCCGCCAGGCATTCCGAAGAACACCTGACGACTGAGCGGATTGTCCCTGTATACCAGGAACCCGTCTTAAACACACATCCGGTTGCTGGGTTTCGGTTGTCGCGAAAAAATGTCGAATTCGGTCAGTTGGAAGTGGCAGGGCCACTCACAAGGCGAGCTGCCGCTCGGACGTCGTTCGCCCGCTCCCGTCATTCGCCCGCTCCCGTCGTTCGCCCGCTCCCGTTGGTCGCTGGAATCCAACCAGGAAGTCCCGGATTCTCAACGCCACAAGTGGCAGTGCCACACACAAAGCGAGCTGCCGCTCGGTTCGACGTCGCCCGCTCCCTTTGGTCGCTGGAATCCAACCAGGGAACTCCCGAATCCGCAACGCCACAAGTGGCGTTTGACACCCGGGTCAGAGCTGACCTACGATCATTGCTCTCGCCAGTCCACCTGGCAGTCCACATGGCAAAAGTTGAAACACGGAACTGGAGGCTGCTGGTCGTGATCTGTCCCGCCCCCTTGCGAAAGCTACTACTCATCCTGCTGGCCATGGCCAGCTTAACGATTTGCAACGCGACCGGTTTCGCTCAACGTCAGAAGCCGGTGATTCAACCTGTTCGCGAGGTCACTGCAACTCGCACGCAACCTGCTCCCCAAGCCCCGGCCGACGACAAGATCTTTCAAGCCGGACCGGTCTCGCATTGGATTTGGGGCGGCAAGCCGCGCAACCGCGACAGCTATTACCTGGAGAAAGATTTCTCCACGACCGCCCAGACCGCGCAGTTGATTGCGACCTGCGACAACGAGATGACCGTTTGGCTGAACGATAAGCAGGTGATGCGGAGCACCACTTGGGAGCAGCCGGTGAAGGCGAACGTGTCGAAGCATTTGAAGCCAGGCGCAAATCGACTGGTCGTTCGCGTGGGCAATCAGGGCAGCGCCGCAGGTCTGGCGGTGAAGTTGGTGTTGCAAGGTGAGGACAAGAAGTCGTCGTACGTCATTTCGGACAAGTCGTGGCGAGCGCGCGACAAGAAGGGCGGCGACGCACACGACGTTGTTGTCGTCGGCAAGATGGGCGGCGGACCGTGGGGCAACGTGTTCGGCCGCCCGAAAGCCACGCTGCTGGCCAACCTGTCGCGAGACGTTTTCGACGTGCGGCCCGGTTTCCAAGTCGAACTGCTCTACACCGTGCCCAAGAACGAACAAGGTTCATGGGTTTCGATCGCCTTCGATCCAAAGGGCAGATTGATCGCGTCCGATCAAGGAAACAAGGGGCTCTTCCGCATCACGCCTCCTCCGGTCGGCAGTGAAGGCGAAACGGTTGTCGAGCACCTGACGAGCAAGATCTCGAGCGCTCAAGGAATGCTGTACGCGTTCGGCAACCTGTACGTCTCAGTCAACGGCGGTCCCGGCAGCGGCTTGTATGTCTTGCGCGACACGAATGACGACGATCAGTTTGACGAGGTGACTCAGTTAAAGAAGTTGCGCGGGGGAGGCGAGCACGGCCCGCACGCGGTGCGGCTCTCACCCGATGGAAAATCGCTTTATGTCATCGCCGGCAACCACACCGACCCGCCAGAGAAGTTCGACACGAGTCGCGTGCCGAAGAATTGGAGTGAGGACCTGTTGCTCCCGCGGCAATGGGACGCCCGCGGTCATGCGCGCGGCAAACTGGCTCCGGGCGGTTGGATCGCCAAGACCGATCCGGCCGGCAAGACGTGGGAGATCGTCAGCACGGGTTATCGCAATCCCTACGACATGGCGTTCAACGTCGACGGCGAGCTGTTCGCTTACGACGCCGACATGGAATGGGATCTCGGATCACCCTGGTATCGACCGACGCGCGTCGTGCACGCGGCCAGCGGCAGTGAATTCGGATGGCGGAGCGGAACCGGTAAGTGGCCCGCTTATTACGTCGACAGTTTGCCGGAGGTGGTCGACGTCGGCCCGGGATCGCCTGTCGGCGTCACATTCGGTTACGGAACGAAATTCCCCGCCAAGTACCAGCGGGCGCTGTACCTCTGCGACTGGACATTTGGCACGATCTTCGCCATTCACACGACTCCGCAAGGAGCGAGTTACATCGGCGCAAAAGAAGAGTTTGTCTCGCGAGCCGCGCTGCCGTTGACGGACGCCGAGGTCGGGCTCGACGGAGCGCTCTATTTCACGGTTGGCGGTCGGGGGACTCAGTCAGCCCTCTACCGGGTCACGTACACCGGCGACGAATCGACGGCGCCCGCATTGCAGCCGAACAAGGAGTTCGCCGAACTGCGCGCACTCCGACGAAAGCTCGAAGCGTCCCATCAATCGGTCGGCGATCCGGCCGCGGCGGTCGACTTCGCGTGGGAGAATCTGGCGCACGCCGATCGCCACATCCGCTATGCGGCGCGGCTGGCGCTCGAACATCAGGATGTGGAGCTGTGGCGCGAACGTGTGCTGCTGGAGAAAGAACCTCAAGCGCTGATCACAGCTGCCGTAGCGTTGGCACGGCAGGGCGAGGCGTCCGACCAGGATCCGCTCGTCAAACAACTGAGCAACATTGACCTCAGCAAGTTGACTGAGGCTCAACAGCTCGAGTTGCTGCGCGCCTACGCGCTTTCGTTCATCCGGCTGGGCAAGCCGAACCAGGCGACGGCCGCCGCGATTGCTAAAGAGCTGGACGGGTATTTCCCGTCGAAAAACCCACTGCTCAACCGCGAACTCAGCCGGCTGCTCGTCTATCTCAACTCGCCAACCGTCGTGCGAAAGACGATCGCGTTGCTCAAGCAGCCGGCGACTCCGAGTTCCGACACGGCGATCCCCGAGTTGCTGGCGCGGAATCCCGGGTACGGCGGCACGGTGGCTCGCATGCTGACCAACTCGCCCGACCTCCAACGGTTGCACTACGCACTGGTGTTGCGCAATGTCCGGTTTGGCTGGACGCTGGAAGAGCGCAAGGACTACTTCGAGTTCCTCAACGGCGCCCGCAACCGCAGCGGCGGAGCCAGCTACGAGGGGTTCATCAACAACATTCGCACCGAGGCGCTGGCCAACGCTTCCGAGCAGGAGAAGGCGGCGTTGGGAGGATTGACGAAGGCTCCACCGACGGAGGAGGAGCTCCCCAAGGCGGCGGGCCCCGGCCGCAAGTGGTCGCTGGAAGATATTCTGGGGCTGCAATCCAAGTTGGCCGACCGCGACTTCAAGAACGGCGCTCGCAGTTACGATGCGGCCAAGTGCATCCGCTGCCATCGATTCTCTGGATCGGGCGGCAGCACGGGCCCGGACCTGACCAACTCGGCGGGCCGGTTCAGCATCAAGGATCTGGCCGAAGCGATCGTGGCTCCCAGCCGAGTAATCTCGGACCAGTATCGAGCGATGTCGATTGTCGCCAACGGCCGAGTCATCAGCGGTCGCATTATCGGCGAGACAAAGACGACGTACGAGGTTCTCGCCGATCCGGTCGACGCCACCAAAGTCATCACGCTCAAGAAGGACGACATCGAGCGAATGACTCCTTCGAAGACGTCGCTGATGCCGGCGGGACTGATCGACGAACTGAATGAGGACGAGTTGTTAAACTTGATGGCCTACCTGCTCTCGCGCGGTAATCCGAACGATTTGCTTTTCGCCAGCGGGCGGTAACGGTCGAAAGATGGCCTACGCGGACGTCTTGGAATCGCTCTTCGATGAAGGTCGCGTCATCGCCGGTATGGAAGAGGAGATTCCGCCGGACGAGTTAGCGGCTGGCGACTTGGTGCTTGCTCGCGCCGAGCGCCGATGGCGATTGGAAATGCCGTCTCCAGGCGTCGCGTTCGATCCCGGCGCGGCTCGTTGGGGCGCGTTGCAGTTCTACCGCGCGTGCCAGTTCATCGTCTATCGCACGATTGAGGCGGCGACGATCAGCGATTTCCTGCGGCGCGAACCGGCTCGACCCGAGGCGGCTCCAACTCTTTACTCGGTGGACCTCACGCTGCGCTACCTGCCGGATCTGGTGCGGCGCGCGCGAACCGCCGCGCCCGACGATCCGCTCGTTGGCGAATTGCTCGAGTTCGCTCGGCGTTGGCCGCTGTCGGCCGTCGGAATTCGAGGTCTCACCGGCGAGCGCAGGATCGATCCCGTCGTGGCGGACCCGAGTTTGTTGCAGCTCTATGTCGACCGCGTCACGCAACACGCCGATCGCGAAGCGCTGGACGACCAGCGCGTCCGGGAAGCGCTGGACAGAAACCTGGGCGCTCATCGAGAACTGTCACCCGAACTCGCCCGCTTACTAGACGCCTCCCCAGACGAACGGCGATCAGAAACGTCATGAGCGAATCGGCAAACTCAGCAACCGCTGCGGTGCTCACCGAAAAAGTCACCGAACCGCTGAAGCGGGCCTTCGTGGGCAAGGACGAAATCATCGACCTGCTCGCCGTTTCACTCGTCGCGGGCGAGAACTTGTTTCTGCTCGGGCCGCCCGGCACGGCCAAGAGCGCGCTCGTGCAGGAACTGGCTCGCCGACTTGACGGACAAATCTTCGATTACCTGCTGACACGCTTCACCGAGCCGAATGAACTGTTCGGTCCCTTCGACATCCGCCAACTGCGCGACGGCCAGCTCGTCACAAACACGGAGGGCATGTTGCCCGAGGCGTCGTTTGTTTTCCTCGACGAGTTGCTCAACGCGAATAGCGCGATTCTCAACAGCCTCCTGATGGTGCTGAACGAGCGGATCTTTCGTCGCGGCCGCGAGACGATCAAGCTGCCGCTGCTGATGGTTGTCGGAGCCAGCAATCGGCTGCCCGAAGACGACGCGCTCAACGCCCTTTTCGATCGATTCCTGCTGCGAGTCCCTTGCGACAACGTCGCACCCGAGGCGCTGGCCGCCGTGCTGACCGCGGGGTGGCGGCTGGACAACACGAGCGACCGGCCAACCGGCGTCGTCTCGGTTAAAGAGATTCGACAATTGCAGCGGCGAATCGCCGACGTCCAACTGGAATCGGTGCGGGAGCCGTACGTCGAATTGGTCCAGCGCCTGCGGCACGCGGGAATTCCGATTTCGGATCGCCGCGCCGTGCGGCTGCAGCGAGTTATTGCGGCCAGCGCTCTATTGTGCGGACGACAGGAGGCGAACCGAGCCGACTTCTGGGTGCTCAGATACATCTGGAACACCGAGGAACAGCAACCCGTCTTGGCCTCCCTGATTCAGAATGCTCTGGAGAAAGCCAGCGAGAACGAGATGGCCGTCAGCCACACCCGCGCCCGCCAGGCGGATGAGGCGGATCCCGAGCAAATCGGCCGCGGCCTGTCGAACATCGAACGCCAGCTGAACGACGGCGTCGAAGATACCGAACGCGTCTACTTACAGGATCAGGTCGCCATACTCGCCAGTCGCTGCGAGTGGGTGCGGAACGAACAACAGCGCGAGTTCCTCCAGCAGCAGGTGCAACAGTTGTGGGACAAGCTGGGAGTCAACGCGAAGTAACGGGGCGAATCGCCGCCCGTGTACCGATCGCAGAGGCGCGAGCGCTAGGTCGTTTGCGCGGTGAGCGCCAGATCCGCGCCCGCGCCGACGACGATAGTATTTGGTTGAGTGGCCCGAACGATCCAACCACGAATCAACTCTTTCGCGCCTTGCCGGGAGCGAGACGTTTTGTCGTTCAAGACGATGGGCAACTCGTCGAGTCGGGCAACCGTGTCCCCAACGAACGCCTGCCGGACGGAAAGTGGCTGACAGTTCATGAGTTCATCGAGATCGAGCCGCCGCCCGGTTGTGATTCCTTCCCCAGCCACTTGGTGTGTCCAGCGTTGACGGTTGAGCGAACGGACGGCGAACCGAAGTCGGTCAATGTGTTGATCACAACGCGGTCCGCCTGGCTGCGGTACGGCGACGCCGCTCCCCATGTGCGGTTGCGGCCGCTGCGGTTTTCGGCGTGCGACGATGGCCGTGTCGTCGTTTGGGGCGAGCCGCTCCCCGCGTTGCCGGGCGAGTACTGGACGGAGCAGAATGGCGTGGCGGTCGAAGCGGGGTGGCGTTGGCTCCCCGCGCTGCAGGCCGTCGTGCTGCGCGACTGCCTGGCCGTCCGCGAAGGCGACTTGGCGCTCATTCATCGCGACGGCTCGTACGAACACATCGATGCGGAACGGTTCGCCGCCGCCCGGCGATCGTCGATCCGCCTGACTGCGGGAGGCGGCGAATGACCTCGGTGGGCGAATACCTGTCGCGAAATGCGCGCTCGTTTTGGAGGTGGGAGGAAGACGGCGAGGTGATCGTCTGGCGCAATGGCGAGACGCTCTGCTTTCGCGAGGAGCTCCACGCCGCCTGCGCGCGACTGGCTCCTCGAGGACTACCCCCGCTGCCGTCCATCCTCCTGTTAATGGGAGCCATTCGCGATAACTACGCGGAGGTTCGTCACGAGGCGCGGCCGAAGTGCGTGAACACCGCGGAAAGCCAACAGGTGTGCGAGCTGCCTTTTATCGAACAGGTCTACGACAACCTCGATCGCCTACACGGTTTTTCCAGGTCGTTGCGGACGGCGCGAAACAGCGCGAACGAACTGGCCGCAATGGTCTTTGAGATCCGCGGCTTTCCGCCCAAGATTTCACCTCGTGAAGCGGACGACGTTGTCGCCGTTCTCGCCGGCGGCGTCCCTCCCGCAATTTGGTCGCGGACGACAACGTCGCTGCAAGCCGAACCGTTGAGTGACTTGATCGATGCGCTGCGGTGGCTCGAGCCTGGCCTCGATCGGCTGGACGAAGAGCGCTGGCGGTTGAGATTAGAGACGGGAGTCGAGCAGTTACCGCAAGGAGCGGAGATCGACGACGACCTGCTCTCCTTTAGTGAACAGACGCGGCGTCTGTTGACGGAGTTGCAAGAAGACGAGACGTGGCGCGGGGTCGGACAGCTCGCGCAGCAGATGATGGCGGCAGTCGCGTTGCCGCGCCCGCTGTTGGACCCGGAAGACCTCTCGACCGGCGGTGTGGCCGACATCGCCAACCGCGGCTCACTGGATCGTTTGCTGCTCTCTGAACTGGCCAACGACGATTTGACGTTGGCGACGCGAATCGCCCTCAGCGAAGCGCTCTACCTGAAACGCGAAAGCCCTCCCAAGCAGCCCCCGCAGGGCCGCACGATCGTCCTCGACGGCGGCATTCGCATGTGGGGCGTCCCGCGACTTTTCAGCGTCGCCGCCGGCTTGGCGTTCGCGGCGACGGCGGAGAAGCAAGTCGACGTCAACGTGTTTCGCCCCGAAGAAACGGATTTGATTCGCGTCGCACTGAATTCTCGTGATGGATTGTCCGAACACTTGGGAGTCGTCCGCCCCGATCCTCACCCGGGAGCCTCACTGGCCGCTTTCGCCGAGACGATCGATGACGGATCCGCCATCTTTGTCACACACGAACGCGTGCTGCAGGACAGCGGCTTTCGTCGAGCGTTGGATCAAGCCGCCTTGCCCGAGTTCTTCTTGGCGACTGTGAATGAGCGGGGCGATTTCAAGATTCGCCAGTACTCCGAGCGGGGCGTCCGCTTGCTGCGCGAGGCTCAGTTTGATCTCGACCAAATCGCACCTCGCGAACCGGATCAACCGCCGCTCCGCGAGGCGATGGGACTGCCGGCGATCTGCCGCGTCAACCCATTCCCGCTGTGGCTTTACGATCAGATCTCGGGCATCAGCCAAGGCTGGTCCGTCGACGACAACAGCGCTTTTCCTGTTACCAAAGATGGTCGGTTGCTGCATTGGTGTGGCGGTGAGTACGGCGGTCGCCAGGTCGCAATCGGGATCCCGCCGGGATCGGTCGCCTGGGCGGATACGTCGTCAGCCAGAGCCGAACCTATCGCCCTCCTCGTCGACGAGGACAGTCGCCGCTGCCACTTGCTGAAGATCAATGAGCAGAAGACCGTTTGCCAGACGACATCCTTGTCGGTGGACTCGCGAATCCAAGGAGCCGCTGCTCACAACGGCGCGATCATGGTGGTCTGCGAAGAAGAGATCTTGGCGTTCGATGAACACGGCTCGGAGATCGCGCGACTTCCCCGGCAACCGAACGTGAACTACTACCGGGACCGCTTCTTTCGTTCGCACGTGGCATGGCACGCACTGGGTTTCGACGGAATTGACCTGCGACTCGAACCGATCCGAGACGCGGCGTTTTGCGGCATCCATCCGGTCGCGGTGTTCGATTCGTCGCGCGGTCCGATTGGCGTTTCTCCGCAAGGAGCGCTGCTGCCCACCGATGGGTCAGCAGCCATTCCGCTCAAGCCGGCGATCGGCGGCAAAATCTCCGCCGTCTACAGCGGCCGCGACGGCAAACTGGTTCGGATCTCGACGTTTCAAGGTCTGTCCGTGCTGGTCGATACGGAACTGGGCACTTGCATGTACCGCAACCGACGGAAACTGCCGCTGGCGCTCGATGCGAGACTCGACGCGCTCGTCAATCCACGGAGCCTGCGCCGACGCCTGATCTCAGCGTTTCTCGATGACGAGGGCCAACTGCACCTGCGGACGAAGAAGATCATCCTGAAGCTGGCGTACGAAACGGGCGGCTCCAACTTCTATCTGCGGCCCTCCCGCGCCACGCCGCCTCGCGCCGGCGGATTCAAGCCAATTCAAACGCCAGCCGAAGCCGGCGTGCAGCTGTCCGCGGTAGCTTGGCCTGACGGTAGTCGCGTCGTGCTGGACCGCCGCGGACTGCTGCACTTGCAGAGTAGCGACCTGGAGATCCCCGAGATCACTCTTGTGTTGGCGAGTGAAGGCGGACTGCCCGGTTGGTGCAGCAATGGCGATACGTTTGGCCCCGCGTACTACACGGGCCGCGAGGGAGCGCGGTCGCCCGGCGAGCAGACGCGGGAAGCGTTCACGGAATTCTTGGAGTGCGCCGCCAGCTCATGAATACTCACATCGAACTAAGACTCCGCCCCTCGCCCGAGACCGCCACCGCACTGGCCTGGCGATTGCCGACCGGCGATGTGGCTCGCTGGTTGGATGAACTGTCTCATTGGCATTGCCCTCACGAAGACGTACGCATTCTGCCATTGTGTCGCGCGGGTCGCGCGGTGGGAGCGGTGGCGTTTCTGGCGACAGAAGCTCCGCCGGCGGGAGTCCGCAGCCAGTGCTTGCCCTATCAGCGGTGGGCTCCGCGAATCTTCTTGCCGGCGAACGCGGCGATCGATCCACCCGCCGAGCCACGCGAACTGAACAATCTCGTCGCCGACAACGATTGGTGGGTCTGGACGCCCTCGGGTCTGTTTAGCTGCCCGCGAGCATGGCGAATCTCCGAACTGCTGGGCCGACCGGATCAGCGCACGGCGCACTGGGACGTCGAGGTCGCCGATTATCTGAGAGACCGGCTCACAGACCTGAGTGGCGCGCCGCTGGGATCGTGGGAGCAGATGATCGAGAACTCGCAGGGCGATATTGGCGAAACGCCCGACGGTCAGCTGCCGGCGAGCCCTCACGAACCGAAACCGGGGGCGCTCGAAGCCATCAAGCGATCGGCGTTGAGAACGACCGCGCGGGCGATCCAACGTCTGACGTCCTCGCCGCAGTCGGGTCATTCCGCGGGAGGGACGACAGGTGGAGGCGTCGCCGGGTCCGCCGGCGGATTTGCCGCTGGAACACCAAGTCTGTTCGGCAACTTGAGGAACTGGGCGAACGATCAACTGCGGGCGCTGAACGAAGGCATTGAAGCGGCCCGCAACACAAAGCTGAGTCGCTTGATTCACATGCTCGAGAACGATCCCGACCAGGGCTTGCGGTTCGCGATTCCACTGGGCGGCGACTCGCCGCGGGGGGTCGCCCGTCCTTCCGGTGAACTTTTCGAACGCGACGTCGACTTTCATCTGGGTGGATATGGCGGCCCGAGCGCTGACGTTTGGAGCGTCGACGATTCGTATCGCCTTCGTCTGATGAGTCTCTACCGGCAACTCGCCAACCGCGAACAGCAGATCGGTCGACATCGGCGAGCGGCGTATATTTTCGCCCACCTGTTGTTCGACATGTCGGCGGCGGCCAGCGCATTGGAGGCGGGCGGACACTGGCGTGAAGCGGCCGTTTTGTATCGAGATCGGCTTGGCCAAAAGGACGCGGCCGCCCGCTGCCTCGAACAGGCCCGCGCTTGGAACGACGCGATTCAGTTGCACAAGGAGCTGAAGAACTACTTCCGCGCCGGCGAAATCCACCACGACTTGGGACAGATCGATGAAGCGGACGAGATGTTTCAGATGGCCGTCGTCCAGCATCGCAATCACGGCGAGTACCTAGAGGCGGCGGCCATTCTTGAACATCAACTGAGACTGCCCAACGACGCACTCGCCGTGCTGCGTTCCGCCTGGCCCAGCTCTCACCAGGCGGCGCCCAGTGTGCGAGCGGAATTCGAACTGTTGGGCCGACTGGAGCGACACGAAGACGCCGTCGCAAGGCTCGACGAAATCGCCGATGAAACGCCCCGACATCGTCGAGTCGAATTGAGCCACGTGCTCGCTGAACTGTCACTCGAGTATCCGGCGCCGTCGGTTCGCGAAGGGATTGGCGACAAGCTGCGAGTGATGGTGGGGGAAAGCCTGGCGGCCGATCGCGCCGACTCCCGCAAACTGCTCGCCGCCGTCCAGCGAGCGACGCCCGAAGATGAATTGCTCAAACGCGATTGCGACCGGTTCGTCAGAACGCGACCGCCTGCACGAGCGCCGGCTCCCCAGCTCAGCGAATCGGCGGACCAGTTGCGACTTGTCAACGTCGCCATGCTGCCGTCGCACGTGCAGTGGTGTTCGCTGGACATCGACGGCCAGAACAATGTCTATGCAGCTGGCTTCAGCGACGGGCGTTTGCAACTGGCCCGCTGCGACATTGAGTCGGGAGACACACAGCGGCCGCTCGGTGGAAGTTGGCGCGGTCCCGCTGCAGCGATGCAATACTCGGACGGACTGCTGATCGCCGACTTGCCCCGACCGAACCACGTGCTTGTCCATTTCGTCGGCAACGAACCGATCGCACAGCGCGCGTTTCCCAAGAGTAGACTATTGCCGTCGGCGACGATCGGATCGCCCGGCGGCGTTACGGGCGGATTGCTGGGAGCCGCTCGAGCCGCCGCGGGAGCGTGGATTCTGGAGATTCGCAACGACGACATCTCTCTGCTCAGCATTACCGAACAAGGACAAACCCGCGCCATCAGTTGGACGACCAGCGTCGACAGCTTGCTGACCGAATGGGGAATCGACTTCGAAGAGGGCCGCCGCTGCCCGATGTGTATCGCCGGGCGAGAGCTTTATCTCGGCATCGGCGCGATCCTCTACTCGGGGAATCTCGATTCGTTTCCCGAACAACATCAACTGAAGTCGAGCAGGGTTACGTCGCTGGCCGCGCCGCGCTCGGGAGAACGGCGCCATATCGCGGCGGCGTTTGAAGAGGGCGGCGAGTTTCATTGGTGCGACGAAAACGAAGCGCTCCCGTTCGCCGCGGAAATGGAGTCTCCGACAGTCGGCTTCAACTCCGCCAACTACTTGATCGCGGCGTCCGACACCGAGTGCCTCGTCTACAACACTCAGAAGCCCGGCCGCCTCGCGCTGCGCTTAATTGCCAAGATTCACGACGAGCAACCGCTCTTCGTCGGTCCAGCCAAACGGCCCAACCAATTCATCATCGGCTACCAAACGGGTCGACTCTGCACATACGAGTGGTAGCTGCTGACGCCCGGCGAAGTTGGGTAGAATCAGCCAAGTACTCAGTCAGCCAGCTGAGCTCACTCCGTCACTCCAACGCAGCCTGGGCTACTAAATGACAATCTACCTGGCCGAGGGCTCCGTCGACCGCGACATCAGTGACCGTGAACTCGGCGAGCTACTGGTGACGGCGCTGCGCGCTCTGGGTACCCGCGAGCGCGTACTGGCGTTGCCGCCTGACTTTACTCGCTACAACAGTCGCGCCGGCCTGCTGACCTGCGCAGCGCACTCGCATTACGGAGATCGGCTGACGGATGTCATGCCGGCGCTGGGAACTCATTTCCCGATGGAGCCCTGGCAAGTCGAAAAAATGTTCCCCGGGCTACCGTCCGGGTTGATTCGCGAGCACCGGTGGCGCGACGACGTCGTCACGATCGGCGAAGTACCGGCCGAATTCGTTCGCGAGGTGACCGAGGGGATCTGCCAACGCGCCTGGCCGGCTCAATTGAACAAGCTGTTGTGGGAGGGAGGACATGATCTGATCTTGTCGATCGGACAGGTCGTTCCTCACGAGGTCATTGGGATGGCCAACTACAACAAGAACGTCTTCGTCGGAACGGGCGGCGCGGAAGGGATCAACGAGAGTCACTTCATCGGCGCGGCGTACGGCATGGAACGAATGATGGGCCGCGCCGACACGCCCCTGCGAAGAATCCTCAACTACGCCCAAGACCATTTCTGCACGCATCTGCCGCTCGTCTACGTGTTGACGGTCGTGGGGGTGGCCGAGAATGGGCGCACGGTGACGCGCGGCGTCTTTGTGGGCGACGATCACGATTGCTTTGAGCGGGCTGCCGAGTTGGCTGTGGAAGTGAACTTCACGATTCTCGATGAGGAATTCGAGCGAGTTGTCGTGCTGCTCGACCCGGAGGAGTTCCACAGCACGTGGTTGGGAAACAAAGCCGTCTATCGGACTCGCATGGCGATCGCCGATCAAGGCCAGCTCATCGTCCTCGCTCCGGCGGTGAGAACGTTCGGCGAGGATCCGCAGATCGATCAACTCATCCGCGCGTACGGATACCGGACAACGCCCGAAGTGATGGCGGCGGTCAAAGCCAACGACGACTTGCGGGACAACCTGTCGGCGGCCGCCCATTTGATTCACGGCTCATCCGAGAATCGGTTTACCGTCACGTACTGTCCCGGCCGCTTGACGGAAGCGGAAGTGCGCGGCGTCGGGTACGATTACGCCGACCTGGAGACGATGCAGCGAAAATACGACCCGAATCAACTGCGGGACGGCTGGAATGAAGATAGCGACGGGCGATTCTATTTCATTCGAAATCCGGCGCTCGGACTGTGGGCGCACCGCGCCCGACTCGAATCGTAAGTTCGGCCGCATGGCGACTTGGAGATGAATATGGAGATTCTATTGCGGGTCGGCGGACAAGCGTCAACAGGTGGCAGCAATAGTTCGCGTAGTCGGCTTTGGAAGTTAGAGCTTCAGCGGCTAGCCGATCAGACTGGAATGATCATCGAAGTTTGCCACTACCCGCCGGGGACGGCCGGTCACAATGGAAGGGTATTTCGGCCCTTCGATCGCCGAACGCAAGCGGGTGAGACGGGCTCGGTCAACTATTCAATTTGTCGTGTACCAAACGAAGTAGTCCCGTGTTTCGCAACCGACCGCTGGCGCCCGTCGCCGGCGACTACGGCGGCCAGTTAGGCGAGGCAGCTGACGAAGTCTGGAGACAGCGATTTGAAAGCACGAATGAGATTGTCGCTGCGTGCACTCATCGTCCTGGTAACGGCACTTTGCGTGCTCGCCGGACGAGTCGCGTTCGTTCGCCGTCGGATCGTTCGAGAGATGGAGGAAGTTACCCTAATCGGGACCGGAATCTCAACCGAGGGAACGCTTGCGTTGCAGCGATCACTGCGGGAGAGCTCGGTGGTAGTTGCACCATTAGTGACCTTAGAGGAATAAGCCCTGTCAACGGACCTTAGCGCTAACGGGATCTTCGCCGAACGCGATCTCA